>JANXBN010000023.1 GCA_025060635.1 Candidatus Kryptonium sp.
TTGAATCGCACCTGTGAGGGATTGAAACCAAGGCTATCAGTGATTACTGCATATATGCCGGTTTGAATCGCACCTGTGAGGGATTGAAACACACTAAAACTAATCCGAGGATACGGGTAAAAGATGTTTGAATCGCACCTGTGAGGGATTGAAACTAATTATTACCATTAAATATGACTGCTGTGTAAATGGTTTGAATCGCACCTGTGAGGGATTGAAACATAATCCAAAACGAAAAAGTTTTGAGCCCCGAATAAGGTTTGAATCGCACCTGTGAGGGATTGAAACGGTTGCTTATAAAAAGCTTATTTCTAAATCCCAAACTGTTTGAATCGCACCTGTGAGGGATTGAAACAAGTGTTCCCAACTAAAAATTTTAACACTTCCAAATCCGTTTGAATCGCACCTGTGAGGGATTGAAACTTAACTTTAAAAATTTTATGTATTTTTGCTTTAATATGTTTGAATCGCACCTGTGAGGGATTGAAACAACAACCTTCTTGTCCAGTTTTGAGCAACAACAATAGTTTGAATCGCACCTGTGAGGGATTGAAACATTTCAATAATCTGATAATTTACGGCAAAACTAATTCTTGTTTGAATCGCACCTGTGAGGGATTGAAACGTTGTATTGGTTTTTTGCTCATTGCTTCCCCGTTTGAATCGCACCTGTGAGGGATTGAAACCAATAATTAACAGTTTCAACAATGCTTTCTAGCTCTGTTTGAATCGCACCTGTGAGGGATTGAAACTTCGTATATGTTATAATAATTTTCTTCAAGCTCTGGGTTTGAATCGCACCTGTGAGGGATTGAAACATAGGACAAAAAAATAAGGCAGGTGCGGTAAAACTAGTTTGAATCGCACCTGTGAGGGATTGAAACTTGTAAGCCTCTTTTTTGTTTTTGTTTGCTTCACTTTGTTTGAATCGCACCTGTGAGGGATTGAAACCAACTTGGTTTTTCATCATAACCTCAGATTCAATTTCAAGTTTGAATCGCACCTGTGAGGGATTGAAACAATTGTTTTCGTTTCGGATTGTAAACTGATATTATCGTTTGAATCGCACCTGTGAGGGATTGAAACTTCCAATCAAATTTGGCAAATTGTCAAAAACTTCATTGTTTGAATCGCACCTGTGAGGGATTGAAACAGAATTTCAATCTTATCGTTACTTATCACGATACCATGTTTGAATCGCACCTGTGAGGGATTGAAACATTGGTTTTACAAGTTCTCCTTGCCTTACCGAGAAAGTTTGAATCGCACCTGTGAGGGATTGAAACTAGAAATTAACACTTTCAACAACGTTTGTTATCTCTTGTTTGAATCGCACCTGTGAGGGATTGAAACTAATTACTTAATATAGCCACATATATCCCATTTTTCGTTTGAATCGCACCTGTGAGGGATTGAAACATTTGGCAATTTGTCAAAGCTCATAAATTCTTCAATTGTTTGAATCGCACCTGTGAGGGATTGAAACTGATTTCACAGTTTTTAAGCACTGCCACATATATACGTTTGAATCGCACCTGTGAGGGATTGAAACTACTTTCCGTTTTGAACCAACATTTTTTTAACTTCAAGTTTGAATCGCACCTGTGAGGGATTGAAACGAAGTTGAAGTGAAACAAAAACAAAAAAAGAAATGTGTTTGAATCGCACCTGTGAGGGATTGAAACAAAATATCTGGTGTTATAATCATTTCGGTTTCCCGTGTTTGAATCGCACCTGTGAGGGATTGAAACTCACACTTAACCAAGAAGCAACATAAGCTGCAACAGGGTTTGAATCGCACCTGTGAGGGATTGAAACATTTTATCTTTGTTTACAGCCACAACATAAAAAAAGGTTTGAATCGCACCTGTGAGGGATTGAAACTTGAGATTAAATTTTAATTTTTCTTTTAATATAAGCAGTTTGAATCGCACCTGTGAGGGATTGAAACGCATATATTCCGTTACGCAGCACAAAAAATTTCCCTAGTTTGAATCGCACCTGTGAGGGATTGAAACTATAAATATTTTAAGCCTTTTTCAACAGGTTTAATGAGTTTGAATCGCACCTGTGAGGGATTGAAACTAGCCCAACTTTGCTCCGTCTCACCAGAAGGCGTAGCGTTTGAATCGCACCTGTGAGGGATTGAAACGTTTCCAACTTACAGTGAAACTAATCCGAGGATACGAGTTTGAATCGCACCTGTGAGGGATTGAAACATGCTGTGGTTATAGGTAAGAATAAGATTGAAATCCTGTTTGAATCGCACCTGTGAGGGATTGAAACTTTTTAATTTTGGTGCCTTTTAGTTCAACCGTTCGCGTTTGAATCGCACCTGTGAGGGATTGAAACTGAGAAACCCTTAAGGTTTGCCTACGAAATTGAGCCTGTTTGAATCGCACCTGTGAGGGATTGAAACTTGCACTTATATCACTTGCACTACCACGTTCACATTTGTTTGAATCGCACCTGTGAGGGATTGAAACACGCGAAATTGTGTTTGATGTTGCTAAAAAGTGGGTAGTTTGAATCGCACCTGTGAGGGATTGAAACGATTTTATCCTTCTTTGGACTTTAACTCATCTAATTTAGTTTGAATCGCACCTGTGAGGGATTGAAACAATGAACAAAAAAAATAAAAGCGATTAGGCAAAAAAGGTTTGAATCGCACCTGTGAGGGATTGAAACTATTTTTATTTACAATTATGGCGTAAAAGTACCCAGTTTGAATCGCACCTGTGAGGGATTGAAACATTCTTTTAATTTTAGGAGAACGTCTCCTGGAGGGTTTGAATCGCACCTGTGAGGGATTGAAACACAACATCGTTAAAAAAGAGTTTCATAAGCCCTTTTGTTTGAATCGCACCTGTGAGGGATTGAAACAATATAGGCCTTAACAATTCAGAACCAAAACTACCACGTTTGAATCGCACCTGTGAGGGATTGAAACGCAGCACATCTGGTACTTCAACCTCATAAACAAATCTCGTTTGAATCGCACCTGTGAGGGATTGAAACTACACAACATCAATAACATAATCAATTGCAATCTTCGTTTGAATCGCACCTGTGAGGGATTGAAACTTTTGAACAAGTAGCTTTTTTACCTCGCAATTATTTAGTTTGAATCGCACCTGTGAGGGATTGAAACATAATACGGCATCACAAGCAATCTTCCCAATGACACTTGTTTGAATCGCACCTGTGAGGGATTGAAACTTAAAATATAATTTCATTGGTTTTCCTCTTTTTGTTGTTTGAATCGCACCTGTGAGGGATTGAAACGCTTCATTAACATTAAATCTTTCCCTTAACTCGCTAGTTTGAATCGCACCTGTGAGGGATTGAAACACAAAAACTTTACGAAATTTACCAGTTTCAAGATTTTTGTTTGAATC
>JANXBN010000024.1 GCA_025060635.1 Candidatus Kryptonium sp.
TTTAAGTGTGTGATTTGCGGTGTTTGAAGTATTATTTTACCCTGGGTTTGAATCGCACCTGTGAGGGATTGAAACAAGTATTACATCTCCTGGAATGGCGCCCTGCCATTCCGTTTGAATCGCACCTGTGAGGGATTGAAACTTGAATTTGAATTGTTTTTCCCCCAACAGCGAAGCTGAGTTTGAATCGCACCTGTGAGGGATTGAAACTCCCCCAATTCGGTTCCTTCAATTTTAACTATTTTTGTTTGAATCGCACCTGTGAGGGATTGAAACAAAGATTTAAAAATGTTAAGGGTTGAGCTTTTAAAAGTTTGAATCGCACCTGTGAGGGATTGAAACCAAAAATTTCTGCGTTTCCAAATTTTTCACTGCAAAGTTTGAATCGCACCTGTGAGGGATTGAAACTGAATAATATGAGACAATAATAATCATCCAAATTAGTTTGAATCGCACCTGTGAGGGATTGAAACAGTTGTGCTCAGTTACATCTGACAGAATTTTGATTTCAGTTTGAATCGCACCTGTGAGGGATTGAAACGGAGCACATGTTTTCCGTTTTGAACCAACAATTTTTTGTTTGAATCGCACCTGTGAGGGATTGAAACTTTAATTTTCCTGTAACTGGGGGGGACTTGAATAATAGTTTGAATCGCACCTGTGAGGGATTGAAACTTTACGTACATAATTTTCAATACTATAAATATTACGTGTTTGAATCGCACCTGTGAGGGATTGAAACCATATATACCGTTGCGTAGTATGAAAAATTTACCAACGGGTTTGAATCGCACCTGTGAGGGATTGAAACATTTTATCGCAGCTTATACCCACAGCATAAAAATAAGTTTGAATCGCACCTGTGAGGGATTGAAACCGGTAACTCATTCTTTTGTTTTAATTCGTTAAGCTGTTTGAATCGCACCTGTGAGGGATTGAAACTTTTTCAGGACGTAGAAATGTCCTATCGGATTTTCAAGTTTGAATCGCACCTGTGAGGGATTGAAACTTCGTCTGAAATAATATTCAAATACATATTGTTATTCGTTTGAATCGCACCTGTGAGGGATTGAAACTACACAGTTTGCCATCTAAAATTTCAATTTTATTTTGTTTGAATCGCACCTGTGAGGGATTGAAACGTGGCCTCTCAGACGCTTTAACAAAATTTCCCATTTGTTTGAATCGCACCTGTGAGGGATTGAAACTAATTAACAGTTTCAACAATGTTTTTCAGTTCTTCGTTTGAATCGCACCTGTGAGGGATTGAAACATTTTTGAAAAATTCACAAGCAAAGCATAAAAGTAAGTTTGAATCGCACCTGTGAGGGATTGAAACATCACCTGATAGTTCACACTAAAACTGATACTCTTAGTTTGAATCGCACCTGTGAGGGATTGAAACAAATAGCCGTGTCCGCTTTTTAACAACATTAAACACGTTTGAATCGCACCTGTGAGGGATTGAAACATTTGTTTCCAATTTGTAAAAAAGGTAATTTGATGAGTTTGAATCGCACCTGTGAGGGATTGAAACCCTTTTGATTTTTTAACTCTTCCACTTTAATAAGGTTTGAATCGCACCTGTGAGGGATTGAAACAGTTTCACAAGTTGTATTTTTTTGCTCATTGCTTCCGTTTGAATCGCACCTGTGAGGGATTGAAACCTAATTTCCTTTAATTCATTCACTTTCAATAAGACAGTTTGAATCGCACCTGTGAGGGATTGAAACTTGAGATGAAGGGTACTAAATTGGAAGACGGTAATTTGGTTTGAATCGCACCTGTGAGGGATTGAAACATGTTTAGATACATATTTTATTTCTCCTTTTTTGTTTGTTTGAATCGCACCTGTGAGGGATTGAAACCAAAATCTTTCTTTATCAATTGTATTTTTTAACTCATGTTTGAATCGCACCTGTGAGGGATTGAAACTAGAAACTTTGCATATTTTTGTCGCAATTTCCTCAATGGTTTGAATCGCACCTGTGAGGGATTGAAACTATTTTTTAATTCCTCTAGTTTCAAAGTTACGTCTCGTTTGAATCGCACCTGTGAGGGATTGAAACTTCAAAGGGTTTAACAAAATTTCCCATTTTAAACGAAGTTTGAATCGCACCTGTGAGGGATTGAAACTAAACGCACAATTGCACTATCGCACAATTGCACAAGTTTGAATCGCACCTGTGAGGGATTGAAACTTGTTTTTTAGATTTATTGGTATAGTTTTTACAGTTTGTTTGAATCGCACCTGTGAGGGATTGAAACCCTTGCTTTACCGAAAAAACCTCTGGGGTGTCATTGGTTTGAATCGCACCTGTGAGGGATTGAAACTTCTGAATTACCAGTTTTTTAATTTCAAAATCATTAGTTTGAATCGCACCTGTGAGGGATTGAAACAAAGAATAACTGCGATCTATGACCCCAAAAGAAGAAGGTTTGAATCGCACCTGTGAGGGATTGAAACATTGCATATTTCTTATCAACGTGCGGCACATATTTTGTTTGAATCGCACCTGTGAGGGATTGAAACTTGCTATGCTATGTTGTTTTACTAAACTTCAACCCGTGTTTGAATCGCACCTGTGAGGGATTGAAACTCCAATACTCCCCGCTTTTTCGCGAGGAGTATAGTCTGTTTGAATCGCACCTGTGAGGGATTGAAACATAGGAAAGGCAAGGTTGTTTTTGTTGATAAATATTAGTTTGAATCGCACCTGTGAGGGATTGAAACAAATCATTTGACAGTATTTTTCAATAAACATCTCATGTTTGAATCGCACCTGTGAGGGATTGAAACTGCAATTTATTCAAATAAACATTTGTCGCAAGAAATGTTTGAATCGCACCTGTGAGGGATTGAAACTTAAGCTTGGCCAACACGTCTCCTGGAACGATACCCTGTTTGAATCGCACCTGTGAGGGATTGAAACCCAAATGGGGGTAACTTGAATAACACGAGAGTATAAGGTTTGAATCGCACCTGTGAGGGATTGAAACTTGTATAAAACTCATTAATCAATCTCTTTTTGTGGGGTTTGAATCGCACCTGTGAGGGATTGAAACTTTTTACATTATACACTGCCTTGATTTTTTCTCCATCAAGTTTGAATCGCACCTGTGAGGGATTGAAACCTGTTAATGGGTTGTTAATTGCAGTGTTTAAGTGAGTTTGAATCGC
>JANXBN010000025.1 GCA_025060635.1 Candidatus Kryptonium sp.
GGATTGAAACATAACATCAAACAGAGTTTTCCGTCTAGGATTTCAATGTTTGAATCGCACCTGTGAGGGATTGAAACCATATTCTTGAGGTTGTATTTTGGAAGCATTTGCCGGTTTGAATCGCACCTGTGAGGGATTGAAACATTTTCAAGATAACATCTCCTGGAATGGCTCCTTGGTTTGAATCGCACCTGTGAGGGATTGAAACTAGCACAAAAATTCTCCCTACAGGGTTTTCAAACATTTGTTTGAATCGCACCTGTGAGGGATTGAAACAAATATGACTGCTGTGTAAATGCCGTTTTTAACAAGTTTGAATCGCACCTGTGAGGGATTGAAACGTCCAATTGCAATTTGGCTTTTGCTCACAAAGCACCTGTTTGAATCGCACCTGTGAGGGATTGAAACTGGTGGGATGGTGTTTGCATTGAAAGTTGTAAATAGTTTGAATCGCACCTGTGAGGGATTGAAACTAAGCACAAAGAATTTCCCCAGTGGGGTTTCAAATTCGTTTGAATCGCACCTGTGAGGGATTGAAACTGATAAAAATGTGAAATGGGAACACATTGAAGAATTGGGTTTGAATCGCACCTGTGAGGGATTGAAACGACGAGAAAGTAATTATGATTTACGACACCAAAAGAAGTTTGAATCGCACCTGTGAGGGATTGAAACGGCAATGGGACAAAAAAAATAAGGCAGGTGCGGTAGGTTTGAATCGCACCTGTGAGGGATTGAAACATCTGAAAACAATGTATAGGTTGCTTGACTCAAGCAAGTTTGAATCGCACCTGTGAGGGATTGAAACTATATAGCAATATATATGCCGTTCTTCAAAACGAAGAGTTTGAATCGCACCTGTGAGGGATTGAAACAAGTAAACGTGTTTTCCCCCCTGTACAAGCATTTTTTGTTTGAATCGCACCTGTGAGGGATTGAAACTTTTGGACTAATAATTTTTTGGCCTCGCAATTAGTTAAGTTTGAATCGCACCTGTGAGGGATTGAAACTTATTTATAACCGACAAATATATCCCATTTCTTAGTGTTTGAATCGCACCTGTGAGGGATTGAAACGGTAAACAAACTTTCCGTTTTGAACCAACAGTTTTCTGTTTGAATCGCACCTGTGAGGGATTGAAACGTTTTTGATAGATATTGTTTTCACAACCTTCAAATAGTTTGAATCGCACCTGTGAGGGATTGAAACAGGAGCACATACCTTCCGTTTTGAACAAGTAATTTTGTTTGAATCGCACCTGTGAGGGATTGAAACATAGCATAAAAAAAGTAATCCTTCAGTTCGTAACCCTGTTTGAATCGCACCTGTGAGGGATTGAAACGTTTGAAACAATACAATAACAATAAGCAAAATCACCGTTTGAATCGCACCTGTGAGGGATTGAAACACAAGATTACAATCAAAATTTTTTTCACAATAATTAAGTTTGAATCGCACCTGTGAGGGATTGAAACTAATTTTATACTTTTCACAACCTTCAGGTAGCCATGTTTGAATCGCACCTGTGAGGGATTGAAACGGTGGCTCAACCTGATACTCAAATTTTAAAAATTTGTTTGAATCGCACCTGTGAGGGATTGAAACACTTGTTTCTAAACCCAATACTAATCACAAAAGTTCTGTTTGAATCGCACCTGTGAGGGATTGAAACGCATCCAGAATTTTGACTTCATTATGGTCAATAGCTGTTTGAATCGCACCTGTGAGGGATTGAAACTATTTTTGTCTCAGTATTTTCAATGCATTTTCTACGTGTTTGAATCGCACCTGTGAGGGATTGAAACTTCTTTTGATTTTTTAATTCTTCTAATTTAGCTAGGTTTGAATCGCACCTGTGAGGGATTGAAACAGTGACCTTGTCCAGTCCTAAGCAGCAATAATATAGTTTGAATCGCACCTGTGAGGGATTGAAACTTTTTTTGGATTGTAAACTGCTTTAATTCTTTCACTGGGTTTGAATCGCACCTGTGAGGGATTGAAACCAATACTTCTCCTGGAATGGCACCCTGCCATTCCAGGTTTGAATCGCACCTGTGAGGGATTGAAACTTGTTGATGATATTCAAATACATAGCTTTTTTCTTTGTGTTTGAATCGCACCTGTGAGGGATTGAAACTACTTACCGTTCTGCACAAGCATTTTTTGTTTGAATCGCACCTGTGAGGGATTGAAACTTTGTTTTTGATTTATTTTACTGGTATCACCTTTATTGTTTGAATCGCACCTGTGAGGGATTGAAACGTTTAAAGGAGTAATTGATGTTCCTCCTGAAGCTTTTGTTTGAATCGCACCTGTGAGGGATTGAAACTAAACTATAGTTATTCTTTCGTCAGCGATAATGTGTTTGAATCGCACCTGTGAGGGATTGAAACATGGTATAAATATTATATGGCATAATTTTACCTTTGTTTGAATCGCACCTGTGAGGGATTGAAACTCAAATTCTTTATGCCTTTCCTTGATAGGAAAGGCAAGGTTTGAATCGCACCTGTGAGGGATTGAAACAGTTTATCAGAATTTATGACTACAGCGTAAAAAAAGTTTGAATCGCACCTGTGAGGGATTGAAACTAGAAATTAACAGTTTCAATAATGTTTTTCACTTCTGTTTGAATCGCACCTGTGAGGGATTGAAACTCGGGCAATACGGGGAATTGTTTAACCCGTCTTTTAACTCGTTTGAATCGCACCTGTGAGGGATTGAAACAGACATAATAACGCCCCAAAGGGACTTCAAATACTTGTTTGAATCGCACCTGTGAGGGATTGAAACTTAAAACCAAGACTAACTACAAAAACACGCTTTAACTGTTTGAATCGCACCTGTCCCGAAGGGATCCCTTAGGGATGAGGGATTGAAACATATATAATTTGTTTTTAAATCCTAAACTTATGACAGGTTTGAATCGCACCTGTGAGGGATTGAAACAAAGAATAAACATCAATTGGTTCATCATTAAACCAGTTTGAATCGCACCTGTGAGGGATTGAAACCTGTTAATGGGTTGTTAATTGCAGTGTTTAAGTGAGTTTGAATCGCACTTGTCCCGAAGCACTCCCCTTAAGGATGAGGGATTGAAATGTTTACTTTTTGTTTACTGTATTG
>JANXBN010000026.1 GCA_025060635.1 Candidatus Kryptonium sp.
GGCTCAAAAACTTGTGTTTTCATGCGAAATTTTCTACTTTTATAAAGGTGAGAATTGAACCAGTGTGGAATTTAAACGCGGGTTTTTCAAACATTTTTCTTTTGATGTTGTAAGTGAGAATTGAACCAGTGTGGAATTTAAACAATTGGGAGATGATTACATTTTTTGCACAGCCATAAGTGAGAATTGAACCAGTGTGGAATTTAAACACTTGTGTAAATATAACCATTATAACCGCGATAAAGAGTGAGAATTGAACCAGTGTGGAATTTAAACTCTAAATTTTCCAGTTTCCTTGTTTCTCAATAAATAAGTGAGAATTGAACCAGTGTGGAATTTAAACTTTGATTAATTCTCGTTATTCTTTAATTCATTTACTTGTGAGAATTGAACCAGTGTGGAATTTAAACGCCTTTTAGTCTTCAAAATCTTTATCTTTTAAACTCGTGAGAATTGAACCAGTGTGGAATTTAAACTTTTTTAATTTAAATCCTTCTATTTCCGTTACCTTCGTGAGAATTGAACCAGTGTGGAATTTAAACTTCAATTAATCTTAATCCTCAAAATCTTTATCTTTGTGAGAATTGAACCAGTGTGGAATTTAAACTTGTCTCTTTTGTGTCCTTTTAGTTCAATTTTTATCCGTGAGAATTGAACCAGTGTGGAATTTAAACAAGGATGTGGTATTCGGAAATGTTTTACTCTGTTTTGGTGAGAATTGAACCAGTGTGGAATTTAAACCCGAATCAGCTTCGCTGTTGGGGGAAAAACAATTCAGTGAGAATTGAACCAGTGTGGAATTTAAACGATGTTTTGTTTTTATATTATCCTTATAAAAGTATGTGAGAATTGAACCAGTGTGGAATTTAAACAACTCAATGTCATCAAACTTCTTTGACATTATCACTGTGAGAATTGAACCAGTGTGGAATTTAAACATTTTTAACCACAAAGAATTTCCCCAGTGGGGTTTCGTGAGAATTGAACCAGTGTGGAATTTAAACTATTTTTTTGCTTTTTTGTCGCATCACCTGCCCAAGTGAGAATTGAACCAGTGTGGAATTTAAACTCTAATATCTCAATTTTATTGTCATCTATCACAATAGTGAGAATTGAACCAGTGTGGAATTTAAACGTTTGTGATTTTGGCTGCACAATTGCATAAACGCACAGTGAGAATTGAACCAGTGTGGAATTTAAACAATAACATAACCTCTTTCATCCAAAAACTTCAATTTTGTGAGAATTGAACCAGTGTGGAATTTAAACGATACACCCATACAGGTATTATTTCCTTCATAATAGTGAGAATTGAACCAGTGTGGAATTTAAACTTTTTCATTAACATCAGACACAGTTTGCCATCTAAGGTGAGAATTGAACCAGTGTGGAATTTAAACATTGTATTTTTTTGCTCATTGATTTCCTTTAATTCGGTGAGAATTGAACCAGTGTGGAATTTAAACCATACTTAACCCAATTTTAACCAAGCCCATATACATGTGAGAATTGAACCAGTGTGGAATTTAAACGTTTCACTATCAACCACACCGCCACAAGCACAGCAAAGTGAGAATTGAACCAGTGTGGAATTTAAACATTGGAGCTTCAAATTCTCTCTTTTTTGGATTATAAGTGAGAATTGAACCAGTGTGGAATTTAAACTTCTTGCAATCTTGGCACATCAGAATCTCTACTCAGTGAGAATTGAACCAGTGTGGAATTTAAACTACAAAAGTGTCGCTTTTAATATAAATTATCAAATAAGTGAGAATTGAACCAGTGTGGAATTTAAACGCTCTTTATATTTTTCAAACTGAACATCAGCATTATGTGAGAATTGAACCAGTGTGGAATTTAAACATACAACTCTTCACCTTCCTCATCACCCATCACACTGTGAGAATTGAACCAGTGTGGAATTTAAACAAAACCGCCCTGAATTTTTCCGCCCCATCAGCCCGCGTGAGAATTGAACCAGTGTGGAATTTAAACTATTGAACTATTATCTGCAAGAATTCCCTGGCACATGTGAGAATTGAACCAGTGTGGAATTTAAACCTTTGTGAGATCGTCACTATTTATAGTGTGTGAATAGTGAGAATTGAACCAGTGTGGAATTTAAACGAGGTTAAATCAAATGTTGACTTTGTGTTAAGTGAGTGAGAATTGAACCAGTGTGGAATTTAAACCTTCTCGCGTTTGGTTTTTTGAAACTTTTATATTGAGTGAGAATTGAACCAGTGTGGAATTTAAACTCGTATACTTCAATTTCTTTTGCTAGCTTTTTATTTGTGAGAATTGAACCAGTGTGGAATTTAAACATATTTTTCTTGCGAGATCTTCAAACTGTTCTGTTGGTGAGAATTGAACCAGTGTGGAATTTAAACTTTGCATTCAATCCAACCTGCAAATAACGCCTTGAAGTGAGAATTGAACCAGTGTGGAATTTAAACGAGGGTGGGAAGACAAGCTCTCAATTGATTAAATATGTGAGAATTGAACCAGTGTGGAATTTAAACCTAACACTTGGACGAGTAGGGCGCCGATGCCAACTGGTGAGAATTGAACCAGTGTGGAATTTAAACCTGTAAAACGTTCTATCGTTAAAAATCGTTGCCCTGGTGAGAATTGAACCAGTGTGGAATTTAAACTCGATCGTAACATCTACATTAGAAAAATTGAACAAGTGAGAATTGAACCAGTGTGGAATTTAAACTTATCGCTTTCTCTTTTTAGCATATTATATAAACTACGTGAGAATTGAACCAGTGTGGAATTTAAACAAATGAGATGCAAGTAATTTTTCAAGATCCGTTTTTGGTGAGAATTGAACCAGTGTGGAATTTAAACCAGCTTATCAAAGAGCAAGAATGATTGCAATTACTAGTGAGAATTGAACCAGTGTGGAATTTAAACAGATCTTTTAGCTTGCGTCTTGCTGTATCTTGCTCAGTGAGAATTGAACCAGTGTGGAATTTAAACTTGGGAGCATTTGGTGCTTTTTATTTTACAAACTAAGTGAGAATTGAACCAGTGTGGAATTTAAACTTCCATTGAAGATAAACATATTTACCATTTTGCACAAGTGAGAAT
>JANXBN010000027.1 GCA_025060635.1 Candidatus Kryptonium sp.
AGAGAAGAATAAAATTGCCGAGGTGGCGGAATTGGTAGACGCGCGGGGTTCAGGGCTCCGTAGCTTTAAAGCTGTATGGGTTCGAATCCCATCCTCGGCAAAAGATAAAACTAAGTTTTGATTATGGTCAATTAATTAATTTTTCTCCAGTAGCCTAATAAACAAAGGCGAATTAGTTTATTTGATGATTCAGAAACTAGTTAGCGAAGCAACAAAAGCCCAAACCCTTCTTAAATCTTCAAAATATAAGGGCGAACTTAAAATTATTCCACTTGGTGGTTTGGAAGAAGTGGGTCGTAACTTAACTGCTTTTGAATATGACAATCGGGAAATTTTAGTTGTTGATATTGGACTGGGATATCCTTATTTTGAAGAGATGCCTGGAATTGACTTTCTCATTCCTAATGTTGAATATCTAGAAAAAAATAGGGATAAGATAGTGGGAGTAATTTTTACTCATGGTCATTATGATCATATTGGTGCTGTGCCCTACATTATTGAAAAATTAGGCAATCCTCCTCTTTATACTACCCCATTGACGAGGGGATTAATTTTAAAGAGACAGGAGGATTTTACCAGTTCTCCTCAATTAGAAATTAGCGAGGTTAGAAAAGAAAGATATAAAACTTTCACTCTTGGTTCATTTACCATTGATTATTTTCATGTCAATCATAATATTCCTGATTCAATTGGTTTACTAATTCAGACCCCCGCTGGTAATGTGATGCACACTGGTGATTTTAAAATTGATTTCACACCTTTTTTTGATAAACCAGCTGACTTAGCCAGAGTTGTTAGACTGGCAATGAAAGGGGTAAGATTGTTGATGATTGATTCAACCAACTCTTATCAAAGTGGCTTCGTTGCTTCAGAAAGAAAAATTATGGAAACACTCGAGGAAGTTTTTAGAAAGAGTCAAGGTAGAATAATTGCTGCTACTTTTGCTTCGCTTTTGGAGAGAGTTCAACAACTTATTTGGTTATCTAACGCTTATGGTCGTAAAGTGGTAATTGATGGCAGAACTTTAAAGACAAATATTGAGGTAGCTCGGGCGTTAAAATACCTTCAGATGCCAAAAGGGACAATTATTAGACCTGAGGATAGTTTTCGCTTGCCTCCTTATCAGGTAACTATCATTTGCACTGGTTCTCAAGCAGAAGAAGGATCAGCTCTGATGAAAATTGCTAACGCCGAGCATCGTTATTTTAAGATTATTCCAGGAGACACTATTATTTTTTCTTCTTCTATCATTCCTGGCAATGAAAGAGTCATTCAAGATCTTAAAGATACTCTTCAAAAACAGGGAGGAAAAATAATTCACTATCAAATGATGGACATTCATGCCTCTGGTCATGCTTTTGCTGACGAAGTTAAATTAATGATTAATCTTGTCAAACCAGAATATTTAATGCCCATTCATGGTCATTACTTTATGTTAAAAGCGGTTGAGGAAATTGGTTTGAGCTTGGGCATACCCCAAGAAAAAATTTTGGTTGCTCAAAATGGTCAGATAATCAAGATGATACCAGAAAAGGTTTTTATTAGTCATGAGACAGTGCCTGCGAATGTTGTTTATGTTGACGGTCTTGGCATTGGTGATATTAAAGAAGTTGTTCTGAGAGATAGGCAAAATTTAGCTAAGGATGGAATGTTTGTAGTGGTTGTTACTATTGATGTTTCAACGGGAGAAGTGAAAACTAGTCCTGATATTATTTCTCGTGGTTTTGTCTACTTGAGAGAATCAAAAGAGTTATTAAGAGAAGTAAGAAATCTTATCACCAAAATTGTTAAGAGGAACACTAAATTTTTAGGTGATGAATCACCATTGATTCAGGAAGAACAGATAAAGTATAGCCTTAAGGAGGAAATTGCTGAATTTCTGTTTAAGAAAACTCAACGTCGTCCTATTGTCTTACCTGTGGTGATTAAGGTATAATTTAGCTAAAGATGACCAGGCTATTGATTTGGGTAGTGGTTTTTCTTATACTTCTTTACTTTATCTTTATTCCTCTGAATTTTGTTCGTCAACAACCTCAAAAAGTTAGCCCAGTGAAAATTTACTAAAAATTTCTTTGGCCAATTCAAAGGGATCAGTACTAACAACTGGTAAGCCAAAAATTTCTAAGCTACCGAAATCAGAATTTAACTTACTTATACTTCCTCGATCAACAAAAAAACCAAAGTTTTTTAGCGAAGTTGAATCTACTATGTAAAAAAGATTGAAACTTTGAGTGCCAGATTCAACTAATGCCTTAATAACCTTCCATAAAAATTTTGGTTTTAAATTGCCATATATGTTAAGCCCTCTTTCTTTAGGGGGAGTAAGGCTAAACCAAATTTTACATTCTTCTTTCTCTTTTCCTATTCCTAATGAGATTGCTAATCGTGAATAGTCATCTAAGTAATGACTCTTAAAACTTTGATGATATTTCATTAACTTTTGAGAAAGCGAAGATATATTAATTGGTTCATAAATATAAGCTAATAACTGAAAATGAGGATGTAAAATTGATGCTGCTCCTCGATAATGATAGTTCCAGATAAAAATAGAGGTTTTAATTTTTTCGTCATATCTTTTAATTTTCTCAAACCAATTTAGAGATAGATCAATTGCTCCTTCAAAATCCTTTTCATTTAGTTCTTCGAGTTGATGTTTTTTAAATATAGTTAAGCTATGATAATCAGCCATTTTTGAAATGTTAGCTGAAGTTACTGCTACTTCGTTCTGTAATCTACCTAACTCGTCAAGAGGAGTTTCGGTTTCATAGTGGCAGAAAGGATCATACTCTTTTTCATTTTTCGGAATATTTTCTATTTTTTGTGGTTGAGGTCTAGCTTTTCTACTCAAGTTAAAAATTGTTTCTCTTTCTAAAACCTTATCTCGAATATAGATAATTTTTTGGTGCTTAAACTCATTATATTTTTCGGCTAAATTTCCTAAGTCGATTTCTCTTTCTCGCCAATC
>JANXBN010000028.1 GCA_025060635.1 Candidatus Kryptonium sp.
CGATTCAAACCAGAAAATGTTTATGAGTTTATGAATCTTGATTTTGAGTTTCAATCCCTCACAGGTGCGATTCAAACTTAAGAATGGTATATACTGCGTGATTTTGAAAGACCGTTTCAATCCCTCACAGGTGCGATTCAAACTTAAGATACATAATCTTACCTTTTTTGTTTTTAATTTGTTTCAATCCCTCACAGGTGCGATTCAAACAAAATGGAAAATCTGTGATATTAGAGTGGGTAGGCAAGTTTCAATCCCTCACAGGTGCGATTCAAACAGGTAATGATTTTTATGATTTAAAATTTTTAGACATGTTTCAATCCCTCACAGGTGCGATTCAAACTCAACCTCAACATCCTTAACCTCGCTAAAAAAACTCGTTTCAATCCCTCACAGGTGCGATTCAAACGCTCACCATACAAAAACTTCCCCCTCGGAAACCCAACGTTTCAATCCCTCACAGGTGCGATTCAAACCCAATTACTTCACCAGTCTTCTTGTCCTTGATTAATGCGTTTCAATCCCTCACAGGTGCGATTCAAACGTATGGGTGTATCTGGTGGTAGAAGAAATGGTTATTTGTTTCAATCCCTCACAGGTGCGATTCAAACTTGTATTGTGATTGCGTATTTTGATTATCAGGTTTAAGTTTCAATCCCTCACAGGTGCGATTCAAACAATAGTAAAAATAATTATTCTGCTGGTTTTGCTTATGTTTCAATCCCTCACAGGTGCGATTCAAACAAACAAAGAAATTTTGTTAAACCAATTGAAAAACCTCGTTTCAATCCCTCACAGGTGCGATTCAAACAAACTGTAAAAACGATAAAATTAAATCAAAAACAAAAGTTTCAATCCCTCACAGGTGCGATTCAAACTAGCTGGGAAAATTTTGATAAAACATTGACGTTGTTGGTTTCAATCCCTCACAGGTGCGATTCAAACAGGATGCCGAGCAGGGAGATTTGAAGGTATACGAAGTAGTTTCAATCCCTCACAGGTGCGATTCAAACAGATATGCAAGGAATAACATTGGTCAATGGGTAAATTTGTTTCAATCCCTCACAGGTGCGATTCAAACAATTAAGGGATGGTTATTTTTACGCTGTGGCTATAAAGTTTCAATCCCTCACAGGTGCGATTCAAACTTTTGTGGTAAGGATAATACATCAATAGTACATCTGTTTCAATCCCTCACAGGTGCGATTCAAACAAGGTATTGTTCCAGGGGACGTAATGATTAAATTAAAGTTTCAATCCCTCACAGGTGCGATTCAAACAGGAGTTGAATTAAAAGATAATCATTTTTTTTATGTGTTTCAATCCCTCACAGGTGCGATTCAAACGCTATAAGTTGCGATAAAATTGAAGTGTTTGATGGAGTTTCAATCCCTCACAGGTGCGATTCAAACAGCATAAAATTTTAATGCTACTTCTTTTACTTTCATGTTTCAATCCCTCACAGGTGCGATTCAAACGTTGGTTAAATTAAGAGATGAAGTTGTTTACGGCAGGTTTCAATCCCTCACAGGTGCGATTCAAACAGTGAAACAAACAAAAACAAAAAAAGGGCAAAAAAGTTTCAATCCCTCACAGGTGCGATTCAAACTTTATGACCCTAAAAGAAAAAATTTTATAATTCCAAGTTTCAATCCCTCACAGGTGCGATTCAAACTTAGATGGAAAGTTGTGTTTGATGCTATTAAAACACGTTTCAATCCCTCACAGGTGCGATTCAAACTTGAATTGCTTGTATTTAAAGATGAAAATGAAGTATTGTTTCAATCCCTCACAGGTGCGATTCAAACTACCTTTAAATTTCCCTGCTCGGCTATTTCCTCTAGCGTTTCAATCCCTCACAGGTGCGATTCAAACTATTTTCGTTCAGGCAGCAAGATTTTATTAAACCAACGTTTCAATCCCTCACAGGTGCGATTCAAACTTGCACCAGTTTTAGTCAATATCTTTATATCACTGCCAGGTTTCAATCCCTCACAGGTGCGATTCAAACAAGTTTATGTATCAAGTTCAAGAACCGGATGTGTTGGTTTCAATCCCTCACAGGTGCGATTCAAACTGTGTTTAATGTTACTAAAAAATGGGCAAGGCTACCGTTTCAATCCCTCACAGGTGCGATTCAAACTGAAATACTTGACGGTAAGTTATGTTTAATGTTGCTGGTTTCAATCCCTCACAGGTGCGATTCAAACAAAACAAAAAGAGGTTTGAAATGAAATTGTTTTTCAAGTTTCAATCCCTCACAGGTGCGATTCAAACAAAGATAGAATTGAGATTCTTGATGGAAAGTTGTGTCGTTTCAATCCCTCACAGGTGCGATTCAAACACGTAATCTTGAAACTAGAGGAATTAAAAAATAAGTAGTTTCAATCCCTCACAGGTGCGATTCAAACTTAAAACAAAAATATGCGAAGTATCTGAAAAAAGAGTTTCAATCCCTCACAGGTGCGATTCAAACGAGTTTTATACAAGGCAAGTAAGGTGAATCGTTATGGTTTCAATCCCTCACAGGTGCGATTCAAACGAAATAAGCTTTTTATAAGCAACCTGAAACAAATCCAGTTTCAATCCCTCACAGGTGCGATTCAAACGGGTGCCATTCCGAGTGATGTGAGCTTGAAGTTAAAGTTTCAATCCCTCACAGGTGCGATTCAAACAGATTTAAATGATTTGAGAAAAATAAGAGAAACGCTGTTTCAATCCCTCACAGGTGCGATTCAAACAAAAATTGTTAGTTCAGGGAGGTAAGTACGTCCTCCTGTTTCAATCCCTCACAGGTGCGATTCAAACTTTTGACTGCAATCTTGTTGAATTGCTTGTGTTTGAGTTTCAATCCCTCACAGGTGCGATTCAAACCCACTCCGAGTGATATAT
>JANXBN010000029.1 GCA_025060635.1 Candidatus Kryptonium sp.
CGTTTCAATCCCTCACAGGTGCGATTCAAACCTACGCCAGTGGTTGCAGGCAGGATAGCACATTTGAGTTTCAATCCCTCACAGGTGCGATTCAAACTTTGTTTTTAGATTTATCGTTTTTGTGACCTTTAAAGTTTCAATCCCTCACAGGTGCGATTCAAACAAGAATTAAAAAATCAAAAGAAGGGTTAATTAAAAGTTTCAATCCCTCACAGGTGCGATTCAAACAGAAACTATTGGTTCAAAACGGAAAATATGTTTACCGTTTCAATCCCTCACAGGTGCGATTCAAACAAATATTGGTTGTTTATAATCCCAAAAGAAAAGAATTGTTTCAATCCCTCACAGGTGCGATTCAAACAAATTTTTGAGGTTCCTGTGGGACGCTATTATATTCGTTTCAATCCCTCACAGGTGCGATTCAAACTCTATTTACAACTTTCAATGCAAACACCATCCCACCAGTTTCAATCCCTCACAGGTGCGATTCAAACGGTTTGAAAGAAGAGGGGGATTATTCTTATTTGATGTTGTTTCAATCCCTCACAGGTGCGATTCAAACTGAGTTGGTTAAGAAGATTAATGACAATATACAAGCAAGTTTCAATCCCTCACAGGTGCGATTCAAACAAAGAAAAATGAGATATGTATTTAAATCTTATTAAGTTTCAATCCCTCACAGGTGCGATTCAAACAAAGAAAATTTTTGAACCTAAAATAGGAAGATATTAGTTTCAATCCCTCACAGGTGCGATTCAAACACAACCTCTTTTGCCATTCTTTCAATGTTTCTAAATAGTTTCAATCCCTCACAGGTGCGATTCAAACAAAATGGGATATATGTGGTAATCAATAGTAATTATGGTTTCAATCCCTCACAGGTGCGATTCAAACTTAAAGTGAAAACAAAAACAAAAAAGAGGCTTACAAGTTTCAATCCCTCACAGGTGCGATTCAAACTTTAGCAATTGACATAAGAACACGTCATCTTGAGAAGTTTCAATCCCTCACAGGTGCGATTCAAACTCTTGACGGGAAATTGTGTCTGATGCTGTTGAGAACGTTTCAATCCCTCACAGGTGCGATTCAAACATATTCCGTTTTTGAGGACGAGGTTGTTGAATCATCGTTTCAATCCCTCACAGGTGCGATTCAAACTAAAAAAGGAGGGAGCATGTACTTAAATTTAATTTCGTTTCAATCCCTCACAGGTGCGATTCAAACAAGTAATTGCGAGGCCAAAAAATTATTAGTCCAAAAGTTTCAATCCCTCACAGGTGCGATTCAAACAAAAATGATTGTTTATAATCCCAAAACAAAAATTTTGTTTCAATCCCTCACAGGTGCGATTCAAACAATGTATATGTTTGAAGCTGTGCAATTGTATAGACCGTTTCAATCCCTCACAGGTGCGATTCAAACAATAATTATGAAATAAAAAAATTAGTCGTACAGAATGGAGTTTCAATCCCTCACAGGTGCGATTCAAACCGCTGTTGGGGGAAAAATAGTTAAAATTGAAGGAACGTTTCAATCCCTCACAGGTGCGATTCAAACAAAGAAGGAGTAAAATATGTATCTAAACATTGTCTCGTTTCAATCCCTCACAGGTGCGATTCAAACACAATCAAGGTTATGCCTTCAAAATCAGCAAGACAGGTTTCAATCCCTCACAGGTGCGATTCAAACAAGTAGCGACAAGATTATACTAGTTTACAATGTGAAAGTTTCAATCCCTCACAGGTGCGATTCAAACAAAAACAATTGAAATTCAAGGAACCGAATTGGGGGAGTTTCAATCCCTCACAGGTGCGATTCAAACAATTTTATACATAAACTTCATCATTTTTTCGATTGGTGTTTCAATCCCTCACAGGTGCGATTCAAACTGAAAAGATTGTTAAACGATGATTTTTATTGGAACGGGTTTCAATCCCTCACAGGTGCGATTCAAACAAAAACTAATCTGTGCCTCATAATCAGCAATTTTGCCGTTTCAATCCCTCACAGGTGCGATTCAAACCTGGAGTGGGCGGGAAATCCGCCCGCGGATGTTATACGTTTCAATCCCTCACAGGTGCGATTCAAACTCTCTTTGTTTAAACGAATATACTTCTACCACATCGCGTTTCAATCCCTCACAGGTGCGATTCAAACAAGAAACGATGAGTAATTTGAAAGATAAAGATTTGTTTCAATCCCTCACAGGTGCGATTCAAACGAATTGCAGTTGCAAAAATGTTTTTGAAGGCGTTGAAGTTTCAATCCCTCACAGGTGCGATTCAAACACAAAAAAATATGCGCAAAATAAAGAAAGAAGAATGTTTCAATCCCTCACAGGTGCGATTCAAACAAACAAAGATAGAATTTGAGATGAGGTTATTTTTTAAGTTTCAATCCCTCACAGGTGCGATTCAAACGAAAGTAAATGAATTAAAGAACGAGAATTAAACCAAGTTTCAATCCCTCACAGGTGCGATTCAAACATGGAAAAACTATGAAGCTCTTTTTTAATGATACCCCGTTTCAATCCCTCACAGGTGCGATTCAAACAACTGGAAAAGGATATTTGAAAGTTGTAAAAACCATGTTTCAATCCCTCACAGGTGCGATTCAAACTTGTAATTTTTGATGCCAAGCTTTTTTGGGAAAGTCTGTTTCAATCCCTCACAGGTGCGATTCAAACAAGTTTTAAAAACAAATTATTTGTTAAAGATTTAAAGTTTCAATCCCTCACAGGTGCGATTCAAACTGATTTATGGTTTCCTTAACCCGTCCAAGTTGAAAAA
>JANXBN010000030.1 GCA_025060635.1 Candidatus Kryptonium sp.
GACACTTAGAGTTTTTGTTAAACAAGTTTCAATCCCTCACAGGTGCGATTCAAACTTGTCTATTGCCAAATTGAAATTGTAAATGCTTTGCGTTTCAATCCCTCACAGGTGCGATTCAAACATTCATCATCCATTATCCAATAGTTTCCCCCTTTTCGGTTTCAATCCCTCACAGGTGCGATTCAAACCCTCCATATTGTCCGATGTTTGAAGCGGTAAGCAATGTTTCAATCCCTCACAGGTGCGATTCAAACTCGCAGAAATTTTTTCAATGAAGCAGGGAAAACTTATGTTTCAATCCCTCACAGGTGCGATTCAAACAAAGTATACGAAGTGAGAAAAAATGTTTCATATGTGTTTCAATCCCTCACAGGTGCGATTCAAACTTTTTTATGTTGTGGCCATAAATCGTGAAAAAATGTTTCAATCCCTCACAGGTGCGATTCAAACATATTTTGCGAAATGGAATATATGTAATAATTGACAGGTTTCAATCCCTCACAGGTGCGATTCAAACTAGGAAAGTTTTATGTGATTAAAAACGGAATATATACGTTTCAATCCCTCACAGGTGCGATTCAAACGCAAACACGTTCTCCTGGAGTGGATAGGAACCATTCCAGTTTCAATCCCTCACAGGTGCGATTCAAACACCCAAGAAAAATTCAGCAAACTTTTTCCGCACATCGTTTCAATCCCTCACAGGTGCGATTCAAACTGTAGAAATGTTTTCGCTCAGACAAGGAAAACTTATGTTTCAATCCCTCACAGGTGCGATTCAAACCGTGGTGGGATGGTGTTTGCATTGAAAGTTGTAAATGTTTCAATCCCTCACAGGTGCGATTCAAACCCGCGTGAGACGAAGAAAGGGACGGATGGTATACCGTTTCAATCCCTCACAGGTGCGATTCAAACAATGGCAAAAGAGATTGTTTCAACAGCTTGACAAGAAGTTTCAATCCCTCACAGGTGCGATTCAAACAATTGGTAATTGACAAATGGCAATATAGATGGCAATAGTTTCAATCCCTCACAGGTGCGATTCAAACAAATACTGGCTATTTATAACCCCAAAAAAAGAGAATTGTTTCAATCCCTCACAGGTGCGATTCAAACTGGTTCAGAATGGAAAATATGTATTTTTAGAGTGGATAGTTTCAATCCCTCACAGGTGCGATTCAAACAAGAGATAGCGGACATCATTAAAACTGTTAATTTTTAGTTTCAATCCCTCACAGGTGCGATTCAAACACGAATTAAAGAAAGATAAAAAAGAAGAAGATTAATCAAGTTTCAATCCCTCACAGGTGCGATTCAAACAATATGTTTTTTTAGAGTGGATAGGAACTGTACCTGGGTTTCAATCCCTCACAGGTGCGATTCAAACGTTGATGCTTTGATGGGTATAGTGCCACGGAAATTGGTTTCAATCCCTCACAGGTGCGATTCAAACGTGGTTTGGGTATTGGGGGAAGCGGTTGTATACTTTGTTTCAATCCCTCACAGGTGCGATTCAAACTAATGGAGTTTATTTGTTAGAACATCCCCTTCCCGCGTTTCAATCCCTCACAGGTGCGATTCAAACTTGTATAGCCGTAAGCCATGATAAGATTGAAATACTGTTTCAATCCCTCACAGGTGCGATTCAAACAAATAAAATATGTATCTAAACATAGTAGATGGGGAAGTTTCAATCCCTCACAGGTGCGATTCAAACCTGTAAGTTGGAAACTGATTGAAGCAAAGGGAACCCGTTTCAATCCCTCACAGGTGCGATTCAAACCAAAACAGGAAGCTTTATTAAAGCGTCTGAGAGGCCACGTTTCAATCCCTCACAGGTGCGATTCAAACTGCTAAGAAATGGGATATATTTGTCAATTATAAATAAGTTTCAATCCCTCACAGGTGCGATTCAAACTTTTTGAACCTAAAATAAGTGGGTTTTTCGTTATTAGTTTCAATCCCTCACAGGTGCGATTCAAACGCTCTTTCACAATTAACATTATGCAATTTATACAAGTTTCAATCCCTCACAGGTGCGATTCAAACGTTTATAATAAAAGAAAAACTAAAATTCAATCTCAAGTTTCAATCCCTCACAGGTGCGATTCAAACAAAACAAAACAAACAAACACGATGTTTATAATAAAGTTTCAATCCCTCACAGGTGCGATTCAAACATCAGTTTCGCTGTAAACTATCAAGTGATTGAAATGGAGTTTCAATCCCTCACAGGTGCGATTCAAACCAAATGTTTATTTGAATAAATTGCAAGATGTATTGCCGTTTCAATCCCTCACAGGTGCGATTCAAACTAATTGCGAGGCCAAAAAATTATTAGTCCAAAACGGAGTTTCAATCCCTCACAGGTGCGATTCAAACTTATTTACTTGAGTCAAGTAATAATTATGTTGTTTTCAGTTTCAATCCCTCACAGGTGCGATTCAAACACAATTTGAAAACCCAATAGGCCGTTTCTTTGTCCTAGTTTCAATCCCTCACAGGTGCGATTCAAACCCTTTCTACTGGTTTTATAATCTCTTTTCGTTTTACGTTTCAATCCCTCACAGGTGCGATTCAAACTTATTGCGGATTGCCAAATGAAAGACTGAAATCGCTGTTTCAATCCCTCACAGGTGCGATTCAAACTTGATTGCAATCTTGTTGAATTGCTTGTGTTTGAGTTTCAATCCCTCACAGGTGCGATTCAAACCCACTCCGAGTGATATAT
>JANXBN010000031.1 GCA_025060635.1 Candidatus Kryptonium sp.
TTGAATCGCACCTGTGAGGGATTGAAACAAACCCATACCCAACAAAAACCCAAAATATACCCAAGTTTGAATCGCACCTGTGAGGGATTGAAACAATCAACGTAAGAAAAGTTTATTTTTATTCTATCGTCGTTTGAATCGCACCTGTGAGGGATTGAAACGCTTTAGGAGCACCGGGGTAGGGAAGACCATAATCAGTTTGAATCGCACCTGTGAGGGATTGAAACAAAACTAAATTACCTTCATACCCCAACTTTTCAAATTGTTTGAATCGCACCTGTGAGGGATTGAAACCATTCATCATAACCCCAAGAGTTTCTATCTTCATCTAGTTTGAATCGCACCTGTGAGGGATTGAAACAAAATTATGCCAAAAATTGTGATATAAATCACATTTTGTTTGAATCGCACCTGTGAGGGATTGAAACTAGGTTGAGTGTGATATAAATCACATTTTATATATTGTTTGAATCGCACCTGTGAGGGATTGAAACTAATATCGTCCCGTAGGAGTTTCAAATACTTGTTTGAATCGCACCTGTGAGGGATTGAAACATAACTTTACAAATACCGCACAGCTGAAATTCGTAAGTTTGAATCGCACCTGTGAGGGATTGAAACTTTTTAATGATATTGCGCAAATTTACTCCTTTAGGCGTTTGAATCGCACCTGTGAGGGATTGAAACTTATAAAGTAAAATAGTATTTGGGATTGATATTAGTTTGAATCGCACCTGTGAGGGATTGAAACTCAGTATCCTGCTTCTATTTTCAAGACTTTCCCAGTTTGAATCGCACCTGTGAGGGATTGAAACTAAACAATATCACTGAACTTTAATGCTCTTTCTTGCGTTTGAATCGCACCTGTGAGGGATTGAAACATTGACAAAAAAAGTGATTTTGCAAAACGGATAATATGTTTGAATCGCACCTGTGAGGGATTGAAACACGTAAAGCCCGTTTATTTTGGGCTCAAAAGTTTTTCGGTTTGAATCGCACCTGTGAGGGATTGAAACATAAATTTTGAAAACTCCCTCGTGTTCACTATATACGTTTGAATCGCACCTGTGAGGGATTGAAACTAACAATACTAACCAAATCCTTATGCAATTCAAGCAAGTTTGAATCGCACCTGTGAGGGATTGAAACTAAACCTGCTAACGCCCCTATTGCTATCAATGGCAAGTTTGAATCGCACCTGTGAGGGATTGAAACTAATTATTATGTAATATAGCTATGTAAATTCCATTCTTGTTTGAATCGCACCTGTGAGGGATTGAAACATTCCTCAAAACGTAGTAATGCCCTAAAGGCATTTCAGTTTGAATCGCACCTGTGAGGGATTGAAACAGCAATGATTATATGGTATTTAGATTGAAAGATTGCGTTTGAATCGCACCTGTGAGGGATTGAAACATTGTATAATTGCATAAACATACAATTGCACAATTGCGTTTGAATCGCACCTGTGAGGGATTGAAACTTGCAAAATAGACGAAACCTGTGCTTTATAAGCTGTGTTTGAATCGCACCTGTGAGGGATTGAAACTTTCTAAGCACATAGAATTTGCCAACTGGATTTTCAAGTTTGAATCGCACCTGTGAGGGATTGAAACTTGAATTTGAATTGTTTTTCCCCCAACAGCGAAGCTGGTTTGAATCGCACCTGTGAGGGATTGAAACCGTTTTTATTCTTTAATTCGTTTATTTTCCACAAAACGTTTGAATCGCACCTGTGAGGGATTGAAACCATAAACACACAATTGCACTATTGCACAATTGCGTTTGTTTGAATCGCACCTGTGAGGGATTGAAACTTGAACTAACATCTTCTTAACCTCTAACTTGTCAGTAAGTTTGAATCGCACCTGTGAGGGATTGAAACTAGGAATTTCAAATACTTTTCGTTTTACATTATATATGTTTGAATCGCACCTGTGAGGGATTGAAACACAGAATTCTCAAAGTCTCTCTTTTTGGGGTTGTAAGTTTGAATCGCACCTGTGAGGGATTGAAACTTTCGGATTATAAACAAACAGTATTTTTTCGTCTGAGTTTGAATCGCACCTGTGAGGGATTGAAACAATAGATTTCAGCAACATCGTTGAAATACAGTTTCATGTTTGAATCGCACCTGTGAGGGATTGAAACCATAAACACACAATTGCACTATTGCACAATTGCGTTGTTTGAATCGCACCTGTGAGGGATTGAAACCTTCAACTTTCAACTTAACTTAATCTTAACCAAGCTCAGTTTGAATCGCACCTGTGAGGGATTGAAACTCAAATCTTTTTCTTTTAGGGTCGTAAATCATAATTAGTTTGAATCGCACCTGTGAGGGATTGAAACATATCTCAATTTTATTGTCATATATCACAATACCATGTTTGAATCGCACCTGTGAGGGATTGAAACAAGTTCATTTCTATTCTCCATTTGATTTTCCATTAGTTTGAATCGCACCTGTGAGGGATTGAAACATTTTTTTACTTTCCAATCATTAGTTACTACAGCATGTTTGAATCGC
>JANXBN010000032.1 GCA_025060635.1 Candidatus Kryptonium sp.
GATTCAAACAATCAACAGATTCAAAAAATCGTTGAGTTGTTTAATGTTTCAATCCCTCACAGGTGCGATTCAAACTTCTATTGGAACGGTGATGATGTAGTGATAATGTCAAGTTTCAATCCCTCACAGGTGCGATTCAAACAGTTTTACCGCACTTGCCTTATTTTTTTGTCCCATTTAGTTTCAATCCCTCACAGGTGCGATTCAAACTGTCTTGAGAAATGGGATATATTTGTCAATCATCAATGTTTCAATCCCTCACAGGTGCGATTCAAACACTTATAATGTAAAAAAGAAGCAGTTTGAGCTACCAAGTTTCAATCCCTCACAGGTGCGATTCAAACAAGGTTTGAAAATCGGGTGGGTCACTGTTATGTCTGTTTCAATCCCTCACAGGTGCGATTCAAACACATTGTTTTTGATGTGAATTGGAAACTGATAGAAATGTTTCAATCCCTCACAGGTGCGATTCAAACAGGAACTGTGCCTGTAGATGTATCGCTTAAGCTTAAGTTTCAATCCCTCACAGGTGCGATTCAAACTTAAAAACGGGATATACGCAACAGTAGTCAAAAACAAGTTTCAATCCCTCACAGGTGCGATTCAAACTATGTTCTCCTGGAATGGCAGGGCGCCGTTCCAGTGTTTCAATCCCTCACAGGTGCGATTCAAACTGGGATATATTTGTCAATTATTAGAGCTGATGATTTGTTTCAATCCCTCACAGGTGCGATTCAAACATTTTGATTGCAATCTTGTTGAATTGCTTGTATTTGAGTTTCAATCCCTCACAGGTGCGATTCAAACACCTGTTACTGAGGAGCTGTTAGGTGCTACACATGTGTTTCAATCCCTCACAGGTGCGATTCAAACTAGTTGACGCGGAGAAAATACTGGCTATTTATAATCGTTTCAATCCCTCACAGGTGCGATTCAAACAAAGTTTGTCCTCCTGGAGTGGGTAGGAACCCCTCCGTTTCAATCCCTCACAGGTGCGATTCAAACAAACACAGCAAAACACAGCAAAACACAGCAACAAAAGTTTCAATCCCTCACAGGTGCGATTCAAACAGAAAGGGGATTGAAAGGTGCTCGTGCATTTGTAGCGTTTCAATCCCTCACAGGTGCGATTCAAACAAAATGTATATGTTTGAAGCTGTGCAATTGTATAGACCGTTTCAATCCCTCACAGGTGCGATTCAAACAAATGTTGAATTGAAAGAGCAAGCTGTTGCTGAAAGATGTTTCAATCCCTCACAGGTGCGATTCAAACTAATATAAATTATCAAATAATTGAACTGAAAGGAGTTTTTCAATCCCTCACAGGTGCGATTCAAACAAATGTATCATATATTGATAAAAAATATGCAATTGAAGTTTCAATCCCTCACAGGTGCGATTCAAACTCTCGCATTGTTTAAATTGCCTCCATCTTCATATGGGTTTCAATCCCTCACAGGTGCGATTCAAACTAGTGGAGTTTATTTGTTAGAACATCCCCTTCCCGGTTTCAATCCCTCACAGGTGCGATTCAAACGAAAGTAAAAGAAGTAGCATTAAAATTTTATGCTCGCGTTTCAATCCCTCACAGGTGCGATTCAAACAGAGAATAACTTGTATGTGATAAAAAATCCTGAAACACGTTTCAATCCCTCACAGGTGCGATTCAAACCGTACCAGATGTGTTGTTGATGTTTTATCCATTTCCTGTTTCAATCCCTCACAGGTGCGATTCAAACTCTAGTTTCCTCAATACTTCTTCTGGAATGGCACCCGTTTCAATCCCTCACAGGTGCGATTCAAACAAGTATTTCAAAGTTGGAAGATTAAGCGAAACTGGAGTTTCAATCCCTCACAGGTGCGATTCAAACAAAAACAAAAAGAGGTTTGAAATGAAATTATATTTTAGGTTTCAATCCCTCACAGGTGCGATTCAAACTCTCAAAGCATTTGAAAAACCGTTGAAATTTATATAGTTTCAATCCCTCACAGGTGCGATTCAAACTTATATTTATTGCATAACCGTAAGCCGTGATAAGATGTTTCAATCCCTCACAGGTGCGATTCAAACGAGATTCTTGATGGTAAGTTGTGTTTATTTTTATTGGTTTCAATCCCTCACAGGTGCGATTCAAACCTTTACAACCCAAAAAAGAGAGACTTTGAGAATCCAGTGTTTCAATCCCTCACAGGTGCGATTCAAACAACAGAGTTTTCCGTCTAGGATTTCAATCTTATCAGGTTTCAATCCCTCACAGGTGCGATTCAAACCATATCTATCATTACCCAGCTTTAATGTAAATATAAAGTTTCAATCCCTCACAGGTGCGATTCAAACCTATGTGGTTACTAATGGGATTTATTTAGCAGTTTTGAGTTTCAATCCCTCACAGGTGCGATTCAAACCTTGAATCAGACAATAGTTATATACTATACAAAGTTAAGTTTCAATCCCTCACA
>JANXBN010000033.1 GCA_025060635.1 Candidatus Kryptonium sp.
GTTTGAATCGCACCTGTGAGGGATTGAAACATTTTAATCTTCGCATCAATCAAACCCGAAATGTTAGTTTGAATCGCACCTGTGAGGGATTGAAACATCCCTTAATCAATCCCTTCCCTTGGGAAGGGATGTTGTTTGAATCGCACCTGTGAGGGATTGAAACGTAACTATTATGTATATTCCGTTTCTTAAAACATAATAGTTTGAATCGCACCTGTGAGGGATTGAAACTCAAACACTTCAATTTTATCGCAACCTACAGCTATAGTTTGAATCGCACCTGTGAGGGATTGAAACTTGTTTCTGACTACTGTTGCGTATACTCCGTTTCGTAGTTTGAATCGCACCTGTGAGGGATTGAAACGTGTTTGAAGCAAAAAGTGATAGAATTGTAAGCATTGTTTGAATCGCACCTGTGAGGGATTGAAACTTATTTTGTTGTGTTAATGCCTCTTCCATTTTTATCAGTTTGAATCGCACCTGTGAGGGATTGAAACATCCATTCTTCAATTCATCATCCATCATCCAATACGTTTGAATCGCACCTGTGAGGGATTGAAACTTATCTCATCGTATAGGCAATTGATGAAGCAAAAAAGTTTGAATCGCACCTGTGAGGGATTGAAACGCGTGTTCCCAACTGAAAATTTTAACCGCTCCGTACGTTTGAATCGCACCTGTGAGGGATTGAAACTTTTGTTTTTAAATTTATCGTTTTTACACTTTTCAAAGTTTGAATCGCACCTGTGAGGGATTGAAACAACGGTTTGAGAAACCCTTGCTGTTTAACCGAATAAGTTTGAATCGCACCTGTGAGGGATTGAAACTTTAATTCATCATCCATCATCCAATAGTTTCCCCCTTGTTTGAATCGCACCTGTGAGGGATTGAAACACAAAGCAATGAATTTGAGTTTGAGGATAAGAATCTGTTTGAATCGCACCTGTGAGGGATTGAAACTCTAGATGGCCAGATAACACAATGCCATTGCCTAAATGTTTGAATCGCACCTGTGAGGGATTGAAACATTAGAAAACAATTAAAACTTTTTTCATAGAAATTAGTTTGAATCGCACCTGTGAGGGATTGAAACCGATGAATATAATCTTCTGCGGATATAGGTTTCAATGGGTTTGAATCGCACCTGTGAGGGATTGAAACACCTTTTCATTATCTCATCGTAAATTTCAATTTTATGTTTGAATCGCACCTGTGAGGGATTGAAACTAATCTTCAAAATCCTTATCCTTCAAATTGATTATTTGTTTGAATCGCACCTGTGAGGGATTGAAACTTAGTTTTCCTCCTTTTGTTTTAACTCATTCAATTGTTTGAATCGCACCTGTGAGGGATTGAAACAAATTTCTACAATATCATTGAAATACAATTTCATTTTGTTTGAATCGCACCTGTGAGGGATTGAAACTACACAAATTTCAAAAATTTTTCAATTGGTTTAACAAGTTTGAATCGCACCTGTGAGGGATTGAAACAAAGATTTTGGCTGTTCCGTATCCAATTCGCATACCTTGTTTGAATCGCACCTGTGAGGGATTGAAACTTTTGATGAGTATAACCTTCTGTAAATGTGTTTTTCGTTTGAATCGCACCTGTGAGGGATTGAAACAAAACTACCGCACTTGCCTTTCCCGTATAAAACTCAGTTTGAATCGCACCTGTGAGGGATTGAAACACGTATAAATTATTTTCTAACTTCACCAATTGTATTGGTTTGAATCGCACCTGTGAGGGATTGAAACGACAGTTCCATATCCACTTTTCATACCTTCAACCCAGTTTGAATCGCACCTGTGAGGGATTGAAACGTATTTTTTACTATATATAGGTTATCTTCCAGTTTCGTTTGAATCGCACCTGTGAGGGATTGAAACTTAATAATGTTGAGATACATTATTCCTCCTTTTGATGTTTGAATCGCACCTGTGAGGGATTGAAACCGAGGAGTATAACCTTCTACGAATGTAAGTTTCAATGGTTTGAATCGCACCTGTGAGGGATTGAAACCACTTTTAACATAATCATTAATCGCGTTTATCATGTTTGAATCGCACCTGTGAGGGATTGAAACTTATGCGCCTTTATCACCTCCCCTAAATCATACATAAAGTTTGAATCGCACCTGTGAGGGATTGAAACGTTTTCATACCTTCAACCCACAATAACAATTTATTATGTTTGAATCGCACCTGTGAGGGATTGAAACATTTTTTATTCAAATTACCATATAAAGGCAATATAAGTTTGAATCGCACCTGTGAGGGATTGAAACATTTCACCTTCTTTTGTCAATTTCAATGCAGGTTTCAGTTTGAATCGCACCTGTGAGGGATTGAAACATTTTAATCTTCGCATCAATCAAACCCGAAATGTTAGTTTGAATCGC
>JANXBN010000034.1 GCA_025060635.1 Candidatus Kryptonium sp.
GCGATTCAAACCAATTGTGCGTTTATGCGATTGTGCAGCCAAAATCAGTTTCAATCCCTCACAGGTGCGATTCAAACAAGAAGTTTGATAACATTGAATTTGGGCATTTTACGTTTCAATCCCTCACAGGTGCGATTCAAACTTTTTATTGTTTATTGGTATACTTTTTACAACTTTCGTTTCAATCCCTCACAGGTGCGATTCAAACTACTTTTATGTTTTGTTTGTAAATTTTTCAAAAATGTTTCAATCCCTCACAGGTGCGATTCAAACAGATTACATAAAAGAAGAGGCTTATAGAAAGATAAGTTTCAATCCCTCACAGGTGCGATTCAAACCGTTGTTAGATGATTATTACAGGGGTAGCATAACTCGGTTTCAATCCCTCACAGGTGCGATTCAAACTTTAGATGTGCGGAAAAAGTTTACTGAATTTTTCTTGGTTTCAATCCCTCACAGGTGCGATTCAAACCAAAATAAAAAAGGGCTATGTACCTAAACATTGTCTCGTTTCAATCCCTCACAGGTGCGATTCAAACTTTTTGAACTTCCCGTAGGACATCGTTTCTACGTCCTAGTTTCAATCCCTCACAGGTGCGATTCAAACTCCACAATAATACGGCATCACAAGCAATCTTCCCAAGTTTCAATCCCTCACAGGTGCGATTCAAACGAGATGAATATGACACATTGTATGTGCACTATGATTAGTTTCAATCCCTCACAGGTGCGATTCAAACACTATCAAGTTATTGAAATGAAAGGAGTCAAATTAGAGTTTCAATCCCTCACAGGTGCGATTCAAACGCACCTTGCCATTCCAGAAAAACATGTCGTCCGTTCGTTTCAATCCCTCACAGGTGCGATTCAAACTCAGCTTCGCTGTTGGGGGAAAAACAATTCAAATTCAGTTTCAATCCCTCACAGGTGCGATTCAAACGATATGTAATTCTGGAGTGGGCGGGAAATCCGCCCACGTTTCAATCCCTCACAGGTGCGATTCAAACAAACAAAAGTTAAGAGAAGATAAAGAAGAAGCAAATCGTTTCAATCCCTCACAGGTGCGATTCAAACTTTCAACGATATCGTAGATGTTTTTTCATTTAAAAAGTTTCAATCCCTCACAGGTGCGATTCAAACTCTTGGGCTTATAATAATCAACCAAGTCGGCTCACCTGTTTCAATCCCTCACAGGTGCGATTCAAACTAAAGTGAAAACAAACAAAAATGGAGAAACTAAATGGTTTCAATCCCTCACAGGTGCGATTCAAACTATTTACCACCGAGTGCTCTTAAAATGTTGTATGAAGTTTCAATCCCTCACAGGTGCGATTCAAACTTCTTTGTTTTAAAGAACGGCATATATGCAATAATCACGTTTCAATCCCTCACAGGTGCGATTCAAACAAGTGTTTCTTGAGCAAAAACCAAATTGTGGTTGGTCGTTTCAATCCCTCACAGGTGCGATTCAAACCACGTACTGCTAGAATGGGCGGGAAATCCGCCCACGTTTCAATCCCTCACAGGTGCGATTCAAACCCGCGGATGTGATGTTAAAAATTAGCGAATTACAAAGTTTCAATCCCTCACAGGTGCGATTCAAACTTACAACATCAAAAGAAAAATGTTTGAAAAACCCGCGTTTCAATCCCTCACAGGTGCGATTCAAACTAACTCAATTTTTATCCAGTTTATAAAAAGGGTAATTTGTTTCAATCCCTCACAGGTGCGATTCAAACCCGCCCGCGGATGTAGTATTGAAGCTTAACGAATTAGTTTCAATCCCTCACAGGTGCGATTCAAACAATTAATTTTATTGTAAATTGGAAATTAGTTGAAGCGTTTCAATCCCTCACAGGTGCGATTCAAACATGCAAATGTTTTGCATTGCAAAGCATTGCAAAGCAAGTTTCAATCCCTCACAGGTGCGATTCAAACAAAGTATGTTCCATGTGTTGATAAGAAATATGCAATGTTTCAATCCCTCACAGGTGCGATTCAAACCAAACAGAGCTTTCCGTCTAGGATTTCAATCTTATCGGTTTCAATCCCTCACAGGTGCGATTCAAACAACAAAAAGGGGTTTAAAAATGAGATTGTATTTTGCGTTTCAATCCCTCACAGGTGCGATTCAAACCTGTTAATGATTATGAAAAAAATTTTGATTGCTATTTAATGTTTCAATCCCTCACAGGTGCGATTCAAACATAAACTGGAAACTAGTTGAATTAAAAGGTTACAAACGTTTCAATCCCTCACAGGTGCGATTCAAACTTTGAAGCTTGTAGGTCGTCCTATTGCGTATTATCCGTTTCAATCCCTCACAGGTGCGATTCAAACCCTGAAAAAATAGTTATAAGATTGTAAATGAAGAGAAGTTTCAAT
>JANXBN010000035.1 GCA_025060635.1 Candidatus Kryptonium sp.
GCGATTCAAACATGCTGTAGTAACTAATGATTGGAAAGTAAAAAAATGTTTCAATCCCTCACAGGTGCGATTCAAACCATAACCCTTTAACTCAATCACTTTGCAATTTACACGTTTCAATCCCTCACAGGTGCGATTCAAACAAGAGAGGAAATAACATGTACTTAAACATTATCTCGTTTCAATCCCTCACAGGTGCGATTCAAACGCTACTTTTACGCTGTGGGTATAACCCCTTCAAAAATGTTTCAATCCCTCACAGGTGCGATTCAAACTGAAGTGAAACAAACAAAAAACAAAATTCTATGTATAGTTTCAATCCCTCACAGGTGCGATTCAAACCCGAATTAGGGGATGATTATTTTTATTCTGTTGCCATGTTTCAATCCCTCACAGGTGCGATTCAAACTTATTTCAGACGAGAAAATACTATTTGTTTATAATCGTTTCAATCCCTCACAGGTGCGATTCAAACACCAAGTTCCCCACCTTTCCTTCTTCAACATTTCCCGCTTCAATCCCTCACAGGTGCGATTCAAACTAAACTGGCGAATAGTTGAATTGGAGGGTTACAAACGTTTCAATCCCTCACAGGTGCGATTCAAACAAGTATACGATGGAAAACTGTGTTTGATGTTGTTAAGTTTCAATCCCTCACAGGTGCGATTCAAACATTGCCAAATTGAAATTGCAAATGCATTGCAAAGCAAGTTTCAATCCCTCACAGGTGCGATTCAAACTTCAAGCTGAAAGATTGTATTGTAATTGCACATTTGTTTCAATCCCTCACAGGTGCGATTCAAACTTTGATAACAAATTGTGTTTATTGTTACTTAGAACTGTTTCAATCCCTCACAGGTGCGATTCAAACTATCAACGCTCTCAAGATAAAGATAAATTTGAAGTGTTTCAATCCCTCACAGGTGCGATTCAAACTTGTTTTAAAGAACGGCATATATGCAGTAATCACGTTTCAATCCCTCACAGGTGCGATTCAAACGGTAGGAACCCCTCCAGGAGATGTGCTTCTCAAAGTAAAGTTTCAATCCCTCACAGGTGCGATTCAAACTAGTGCCCTCCATTTCAATAACTTGATAATTTACAGGTTTCAATCCCTCACAGGTGCGATTCAAACGTAAATGCAGAAGTTGTAAGGGGATGGGGAAAAAGATGTTTCAATCCCTCACAGGTGCGATTCAAACTCGCCTGCTTAATCTTTTATTTTTTGCCTTTTTATTGTTTCAATCCCTCACAGGTGCGATTCAAACATTATTGTCTCATATTATTCAAGTCCCCCCCAGTTACGTTTCAATCCCTCACAGGTGCGATTCAAACTCCCCCGAATCAGCTTCGCTGTTGGGGGGAAAACAATGTTTCAATCCCTCACAGGTGCGATTCAAACAAAACAAAAAGAGGCTTACAATGAAACTGTATTTCAAGTTTCAATCCCTCACAGGTGCGATTCAAACCGTATCCTCGGATTAGTTTTAGTGTAGATTGGAAACGTTTCAATCCCTCACAGGTGCGATTCAAACGCAAAAAGAGTTTCTCAGGCCTTTTGAGAAATTTCTAGTTTCAATCCCTCACAGGTGCGATTCAAACATTGAGAGTGCTGCGACAAAAGTATGCAAAGTTTCTAGTTTCAATCCCTCACAGGTGCGATTCAAACGGTGTTTTATGAGCAAAAACCAAATTGCAATTGGTCGTTTCAATCCCTCACAGGTGCGATTCAAACTTTGCACAGCCGTAAGCCGTGATAAGATTGAAATTTGTTTCAATCCCTCACAGGTGCGATTCAAACACAAAAGAAGTTATCGCTATGTATCTAAACATAGTGTTTCAATCCCTCACAGGTGCGATTCAAACTTGAAGTTCTTGACGGAGGACCATGTTTAATGTTGTGTTTCAATCCCTCACAGGTGCGATTCAAACCTGGAATGGCAGGGTGCCGTCCCAGGGGATGTTCTGTGTTTCAATCCCTCACAGGTGCGATTCAAACATATATAATGTAAAACGAAAAGTATTTGAAACTCCTAGTTTCAATCCCTCACAGGTGCGATTCAAACTGATTACTAATGGAATTTATTTAGCAGTTTTGAAGAAGTTTCAATCCCTCACAGGTGCGATTCAAACTCTATTTCCTTTTTTGTTTTTGTTTTCACTTAAACAACGTTTCAATCCCTCACAGGTGCGATTCAAACTCAAACGCTTCATTTACAATCTTCTTCAAATCTTCGTTTCAATCCCTCACAGGTGCGATTCAAACTTTTAAACTGAAAAATTGCATTGTAATTGCACGTTTGTTTCAATCCCTCACAGGTGCGATTCAAACTTATTTGGCATTCATTTCACTTACT
>JANXBN010000036.1 GCA_025060635.1 Candidatus Kryptonium sp.
GGGATGTACTTCTCAAAGTAAGTGAATTAAAACAAAGTGAGAATTGAACCAGTGTGGAATTTAAACATGCTAATTACAAATGTTCTTACATACTTTTGCGTGTGAGAATTGAACCAGTGTGGAATTTAAACTGAAATTTGTGTATGAAATTGAAACACCCGATGTATGTGAGAATTGAACCAGTGTGGAATTTAAACGATCTTGTGTGGTTGGGTGGGGATATTTTGGATGATTGTGAGAATTGAACCAGTGTGGAATTTAAACATCTTCAATTATTTTTCTTATTTCGTTTTCAATGCTGTGAGAATTGAACCAGTGTGGAATTTAAACGTGCTCGTGTGATATTTGTAAGAGTCAATTTCAACTTGTGAGAATTGAACCAGTGTGGAATTTAAACCGAAGGGTTGTTAATTCGCCAAGTTATGAAACGATTGTGAGAATTGAACCAGTGTGGAATTTAAACATGTGGTAAGGATCAGAAAAGTTAAATAATCTGTAAGTGAGAATTGAACCAGTGTGGAATTTAAACGGGAAGGCTTGGCATCGATTCAATCAGCTCGGGTTTGTGAGAATTGAACCAGTGTGGAATTTAAACGAGGATACATTCACACAAATTCGTAAAAAAACAATGTGTGAGAATTGAACCAGTGTGGAATTTAAACGTTGCCGCAACAACAAAAGTATCAGTTGGTATCCCGGTGAGAATTGAACCAGTGTGGAATTTAAACGCGCAAAATACGCAAATTTAGCATCAAGTCGCTTTTGTGAGAATTGAACCAGTGTGGAATTTAAACCCCTTCCCGCGAATAACAACTTTAATTTCCCCGTTAGTGAGAATTGAACCAGTGTGGAATTTAAACTTACTGAAGAGCTGTTAAGTGCTACACATGTTGATTGTGAGAATTGAACCAGTGTGGAATTTAAACCGACAAATGATTGAATAATCATGTTCCAGCGACTCGTGAGAATTGAACCAGTGTGGAATTTAAACGTTGAAATTCGTTTTAAATTCTTTTTAAGTTTGTAAGTGAGAATTGAACCAGTGTGGAATTTAAACATCAGCTCTGTTAATCTCTTAACCCATTTTTCCACAGTGAGAATTGAACCAGTGTGGAATTTAAACGAAAACCTGTTTTCTTTAATCACAACTGGGACAAGGTGAGAATTGAACCAGTGTGGAATTTAAACATAAAGCTGCCATAGCTGCTATAACACCGTGCCTTAGTGAGAATTGAACCAGTGTGGAATTTAAACCAATTTAACATTTCGGGTTTGATTGATGCGAAGATTAGTGAGAATTGAACCAGTGTGGAATTTAAACCAATTCGTTGTAAAGAACTTTCCACAGCTGAATAAAAGTGAGAATTGAACCAGTGTGGAATTTAAACAATTATCAACTATCAATCGTCCAAGAATCTCTTTTTGTGAGAATTGAACCAGTGTGGAATTTAAACACGAAACAATATTATTATTTGTTACGCTGTCTTTGCGTGAGAATTGAACCAGTGTGGAATTTAAACTTGAGGGACGCCCCGCAATTATAACTACGCTTCCCAAGTGAGAATTGAACCAGTGTGGAATTTAAACACGAATTTTTGCTTCAATCAAGCGTTTGTCAATTTCGTGAGAATTGAACCAGTGTGGAATTTAAACCAGGCGTTATTGGGTTTATAAAAATTACTCTAAATCGTGAGAATTGAACCAGTGTGGAATTTAAACCTAGTTCTTAACTCAATAATTACTGATCTTTTAAATGTGAGAATTGAACCAGTGTGGAATTTAAACCATTTATGCTTTCTTCAAACTCTTCTTGCTCTTGTGTGAGAATTGAACCAGTGTGGAATTTAAACAACTAAAACCTCATTATTTCGCGTCAATGTCTTTGTGGTGAGAATTGAACCAGTGTGGAATTTAAACGAGTTCATCGCTCCACCATAAAGAACTATTTTATAAGGTGAGAATTGAACCAGTGTGGAATTTAAACCAGCAGCACCTGGCCCGAATCGCGAGGTTGGCATCGGTGAGAATTGAACCAGTGTGGAATTTAAACGCAGAGGAGGAGATCAAGTTATTTGAGGAGGAAGCAGTGAGAATTGAACCAGTGTGGAATTTAAACTTTTTGGTTGAGGGGCTGTTTAACTTACGAACTCAGTGAGAATTGAACCAGTGTGGAATTTAAACTAACATTTTTAAATCTTTTGATATCTTTTGTTGCGAGTGAGAATTGAACCAGTGTGGAATTTAAACTTCCATTGAAGATAAACATATTTACCATTTTGCACAAGTGAGAATT
>JANXBN010000037.1 GCA_025060635.1 Candidatus Kryptonium sp.
CTTTAGTTTTAGATTGTTTGAATCGCACCTGTGAGGGATTGAAACTTTAAATCTTTAATAAATAATTTGTTTTTGAAACTTGTTTGAATCGCACCTGTGAGGGATTGAAACATGGTTAGAATATTGAGATATTCATATTTCACTATCGTTTGAATCGCACCTGTGAGGGATTGAAACGCGTTTCAGCATTTTTAACAGCGTATAAATTATTTTGTTTGAATCGCACCTGTGAGGGATTGAAACGTGCTTGTTCTATTTCCTCTACTTGCCTCAGGTTGCGTTTGAATCGCACCTGTGAGGGATTGAAACTGGGTTGTAAACTACTAATACTTTTTCCGCATCAACGAGTTTGAATCGCACCTGTGAGGGATTGAAACATTTATTACCTTCAGATTCAAGAATAGATTGATTACGTTTGAATCGCACCTGTGAGGGATTGAAACTTGTTGGACTCCTGCGATAAATTTTGTTTTAATTCATGTTTGAATCGCACCTGTGAGGGATTGAAACAATTTTGTTCCCTCCATTTCTATTTCTTTCCAATTTGTTTGAATCGCACCTGTGAGGGATTGAAACAAATATAAAAACTAAATAAACCCAACCCCTAAACCCAAGTTTGAATCGCACCTGTGAGGGATTGAAACTGTTGAATTGCTTGTGTTTGAAAATGAAGATGAAGTGGTTTGAATCGCACCTGTGAGGGATTGAAACCTATTCTTTCGTCCGAAACGATATTCAAATACATCGTGTTTGAATCGCACCTGTGAGGGATTGAAACTCAGTATCCTGCTTCTATTTTCAAGACTTTCCCAAGTTTGAATCGCACCTGTGAGGGATTGAAACTTTCAATTCAATTATTTTTCCCCCAACAGCGAAGCTGGTTTGAATCGCACCTGTGAGGGATTGAAACTTCAAATTTATCGTTTCTTCTCTGTCCTCCTTTAACTGTTTGAATCGCACCTGTGAGGGATTGAAACCTAGTTTTATTTTACCCATTGGACTCCAAATTTTGTTGTTTGAATCGCACCTGTGAGGGATTGAAACGTAAAACAAAAAGAGGTTATAAAACCGGTAGAAAGGGTTTGAATCGCACCTGTGAGGGATTGAAACATGGCAACAGAAAAAAAGTAATCATCCCCCAATTTGGTTTGAATCGCACCTGTGAGGGATTGAAACGAAAGTATATGAGAACGTTTGTTGTTAGTATTGGGTTTGTTTGAATCGCACCTGTGAGGGATTGAAACGTGAATTAAAACAAAAGAATGAGTTGCCGTGAATAAGTTTGAATCGCACCTGTGAGGGATTGAAACTATAAAACAGGAAGCTTTATTAAAGCGTCTGAGAGGCGTTTGAATCGCACCTGTGAGGGATTGAAACTAATATGTATATATGGGCTTGGTTAAGATTGAGTTAAGTTTGAATCGCACCTGTGAGGGATTGAAACTTTCAATTGCCCAATCGCCTGCCTAATCTTTTATTTGTTTGAATCGCACCTGTGAGGGATTGAAACTAGTTTTTAAGCACTGCTACATATATACCATTACGCGTTTGAATCGCACCTGTGAGGGATTGAAACGATAAAGGAAAGGCACGCTGAATTTGATAATGCTATGTTTGAATCGCACCTGTGAGGGATTGAAACAGACTTAAGTAACATTAAACACAGTCCTCCGTCAAGTTTGAATCGCACCTGTGAGGGATTGAAACCGGTTCCTTTGATTTCAATTACTTTTCCACCAACAAGGTTTGAATCGCACCTGTGAGGGATTGAAACCAAGAAATATCATATTTTCAATTTTCAATTCATCAAGCGTTTGAATCGCACCTGTGAGGGATTGAAACGTTTTGAACAAGTAGTTTTTTTATTTCGTAATTATTGTTTGAATCGCACCTGTGAGGGATTGAAACGAAACCTCTCAATTGGTTTAATAAAGCTTCCTGTTTTGGTTTGAATCGCACCTGTGAGGGATTGAAACAAAACTTTTCGTTTCACATTATATACTGCTCTAAATCGTTTGAATCGCACCTGTGAGGGATTGAAACATAAGATGACAATTGAAACTTTTTTCATAAAAATTAGTTTGAATCGCACCTGTGAGGGATTGAAACGCGGGTAGATTTCCTACCCACTCTAAGATGACAAATTTGTTTGAATCGCACCTGTGAGGGATTGAAACAAATATTATTGAGGCAGAGAAAATATTAACAATTTACGTTTGAATCGCACCTGTGAGGGATTGAAACTGATTTTGGCTGCACAATTGCATAAACGCACAATTGGTTTGAATCGC
>JANXBN010000038.1 GCA_025060635.1 Candidatus Kryptonium sp.
GTTTCAATCCCTCACAGGTGCGATTCAAACAAAAACAATTCAAATTCAAGGAACCAAATTGGGGGAGTTTCAATCCCTCACAGGTGCGATTCAAACTTTTATATCGTTCACAAAAATTTTATTTTTAAATCGTTTCAATCCCTCACAGGTGCGATTCAAACAGCACCGAATAATCCGAATAAATCGTCTTTCCCATGTTTCAATCCCTCACAGGTGCGATTCAAACACTTAGCATCAAGTCGCTTTTTGAACTTAAATAAAACAGTTTCAATCCCTCACAGGTGCGATTCAAACAAAGATATTGATAAGTCTTACCGAAATAAAAAATCTCGTTTCAATCCCTCACAGGTGCGATTCAAACTTCTTTTTATTTGGCATTCATTTCACTTACTTTGCTGTTTCAATCCCTCACAGGTGCGATTCAAACTAATACGATATTCGCAGGTCATTCATACAACATTTTAGTTTCAATCCCTCACAGGTGCGATTCAAACACGTTTTATTGAATTCTTTCCAGCTGAACACTTTCAGTTTCAATCCCTCACAGGTGCGATTCAAACAAGAAAAACTTTTGAAAACCGAATTGGACAATATTAGTTTCAATCCCTCACAGGTGCGATTCAAACGAGTTTAAAAGATAAAGATTTTGAAGACTAAAAGGCGTTTCAATCCCTCACAGGTGCGATTCAAACAAAAAATAAAAGATTAGGCAGGCGATGCGACAAAAGTTTCAATCCCTCACAGGTGCGATTCAAACAAGAGCTAATTTTTGGAATTACAAAATGTATATGTTGTTTCAATCCCTCACAGGTGCGATTCAAACCGGGAAATCCGCCCGCAGATGTGTTACTTAAGCTCAAGTTTCAATCCCTCACAGGTGCGATTCAAACTGAAATAAAAGGCACTAAACTAAGAGACGGTTATTTTGTTTCAATCCCTCACAGGTGCGATTCAAACAGATGGATATTTTTACGCACTTGCTATTGAAAAAAATGTTTCAATCCCTCACAGGTGCGATTCAAACAGTTAAAGTTTTGGATGCAACTGAGCACAGCCATTGTTTCAATCCCTCACAGGTGCGATTCAAACTTTAGTGATACTCCAGAAGTTTTCTCGATAAGGCAAGTTTCAATCCCTCACAGGTGCGATTCAAACACGAATACGCATAAATTGTTAAATGTTGCTTTATCGCGTTTCAATCCCTCACAGGTGCGATTCAAACTTCCTCGAATTAGTTTTGCTGTTAATGGGAAAGTAATGTTTCAATCCCTCACAGGTGCGATTCAAACAAGATAATAATTATGAAGTTAAAAAAATGATAGTCCAGTTTCAATCCCTCACAGGTGCGATTCAAACTACTTTTACGCTGTGAGTATAACCCCTTCAAAAATGTTTCAATCCCTCACAGGTGCGATTCAAACTTTCTGATGAAAAAATTTTGATGGTTTACAACCCAAGTTTCAATCCCTCACAGGTGCGATTCAAACTGCGGTTATTGTAAATTCTGATAAGATTGAAATCCTGTTTCAATCCCTCACAGGTGCGATTCAAACTTATAACCCGAAAAAAAGAAACTTTGAAAATTCTATGTTTCAATCCCTCACAGGTGCGATTCAAACTTAATAATCTTAGACAATTAGAAGAAGTGGTAAATATAGTTTCAATCCCTCACAGGTGCGATTCAAACATATTTGACGAAAAAATAGCCGCGATTTATAATTTAGTTTCAATCCCTCACAGGTGCGATTCAAACTGATGTTGAGGGTGAACGAATTAACTGAAAAAGAAGTTTCAATCCCTCACAGGTGCGATTCAAACCAATGTAGTGCAAATTGTAATATGTAATATGTATAGTTTCAATCCCTCACAGGTGCGATTCAAACCTTTACAATCCCAAGAAGAAACAGTTTGAAACTACAAGTTTCAATCCCTCACAGGTGCGATTCAAACGAGTCCAATGAGTAAAAAGATAAAATTAGTAAAAATGTTTCAATCCCTCACAGGTGCGATTCAAACAGATACTTATTTTTACGCCGTGGGCATAAATAATCGGTTTCAATCCCTCACAGGTGCGATTCAAACAACGTTTGAGAATTTGATAGGCCGTTATTATGTTTTAGTTTCAATCCCTCACAGGTGCGATTCAAACCTTGACCGTGAGCGAGATGGATTTGTGTTGTATCAATAGTTTCAATCCCTCACAGGTGCGATTCAAACAAAAACAATTCAAATTCAAGGAACCAAATTGGGGGAGTTTCAATCCC
>JANXBN010000039.1 GCA_025060635.1 Candidatus Kryptonium sp.
AATAAAACTAGTAAAATTGTTTCAATCCCTCACAGGTGCGATTCAAACTTTTATAATCTCTCCTCGTTTTACTGAAAAAACTTCGTTTCAATCCCTCACAGGTGCGATTCAAACTATTTAGATACATTGCATTACTCCTTCTTTTGTTTTGTTTCAATCCCTCACAGGTGCGATTCAAACTTGTGAGGTGTTTTATGAGCAAAAACCAAATTGCAATGTTTCAATCCCTCACAGGTGCGATTCAAACTGTTGAAAGTGCTTACAAGTCATACATACTTTATCTTAGGTTTCAATCCCTCACAGGTGCGATTCAAACTAATATATCACTTGGAATGGCACCCTGCCATTCCAGTTTCAATCCCTCACAGGTGCGATTCAAACTGACAAGCCGCATTTGATTTATTCTTTGAGATTTAGTTTCAATCCCTCACAGGTGCGATTCAAACTCTTTTTGTTTTATTATTACCGTTTTTACAACCTTCGTTTCAATCCCTCACAGGTGCGATTCAAACGAAAATATGTATTCGTAGAGTGGATTGGTAATTTGCGTTTCAATCCCTCACAGGTGCGATTCAAACTGCTTTTCTCAATTCTGTCCAAATACCCTTCAACATGTTTCAATCCCTCACAGGTGCGATTCAAACTTTTTTTGTTTTAAACCTTCAATAACGCCTTTATTTGTTTCAATCCCTCACAGGTGCGATTCAAACAACCTTCAAATTGAAGATGACTACGAAAATAACCCACGTTTCAATCCCTCACAGGTGCGATTCAAACAAATTCGTAAATCCAATTTGAATCTATCATAAACTATGTTTCAATCCCTCACAGGTGCGATTCAAACTGGAAGAAATACGAAAAGAAACAGGCCTTTCAAGAAAGTTTCAATCCCTCACAGGTGCGATTCAAACTTCCGAGTGACGTGAGCTTGAAGTTAAACGAATTAAGTTTCAATCCCTCACAGGTGCGATTCAAACGTAGGAGCCCCTCCAGGGGACGTTTTGTTGAAAGTGAAGTTTCAATCCCTCACAGGTGCGATTCAAACCGCACAAAATGAAGAAGACGTAAAAACACTTGCCGTGTTTCAATCCCTCACAGGTGCGATTCAAACTTAAACATGGTCCTCCGTCAATAACTTCAATCTTATCGTTTCAATCCCTCACAGGTGCGATTCAAACCCCAAAAACCCCAACCCTTACCCCACCCCTTAACTCGTTTCAATCCCTCACAGGTGCGATTCAAACTTTATTTAGTTAATGCAAATATAATTGCAAATACAATGTTTCAATCCCTCACAGGTGCGATTCAAACAGATTTAAATGACTTGAGAAAAATAAAGGAAACGCTGTTTCAATCCCTCACAGGTGCGATTCAAACAATTATGAAATAAAAAAGTTGATTGTCCAAAATGGAGTTTCAATCCCTCACAGGTGCGATTCAAACTTATGCAATTATGCGATGTGCAGCCAAAATCACAAACGTTTCAATCCCTCACAGGTGCGATTCAAACGCAATTGAAAAGGATGAATACTTGTTTTTTAATCATAGTTTCAATCCCTCACAGGTGCGATTCAAACTTACCTACTTGAGCATCCTTTGCCACAAAAAGAAATGTTTCAATCCCTCACAGGTGCGATTCAAACTTCGGTATAATATTGTGCGGAGTTATATATGACATCAGTTTCAATCCCTCACAGGTGCGATTCAAACTGTCCAAATCAACTTGCAGTTTATCCAATACAACCACGTTTCAATCCCTCACAGGTGCGATTCAAACAATAGTAAATAAAGAGCACATCTGGAGGCTCAACTTGTTTCAATCCCTCACAGGTGCGATTCAAACGCAGAATGGAGAGACATTGAATGGGCGCTGGAATCAGTTTCAATCCCTCACAGGTGCGATTCAAACTCATCTCGACAACTCGATAATTTACATTAAAAGTGAGTTTCAATCCCTCACAGGTGCGATTCAAACAAAAAAATATATGAGGAATACATAATCAATATCCTAGTTTCAATCCCTCACAGGTGCGATTCAAACGCAATTTTTGTGGCTGTTTCTTGATTCTCAAGCCTTAGTTTCAATCCCTCACAGGTGCGATTCAAACGGTGCGATTTAAAATTAGCGATACTATTTATTTATAAAAGTTTAAATCCCTCACAGGTGCGATTCAAACCCGATA
>JANXBN010000040.1 GCA_025060635.1 Candidatus Kryptonium sp.
GTTTGAATCGCACCTGTGAGGGATTGAAACCTCAATCGTTTCCCCATACTCATTAAAAAGTTTATTCGTTTGAATCGCACCTGTGAGGGATTGAAACTTTGTTATTTATGGTCGTTATTGTTTGCAAAATGAGGTTTGAATCGCACCTGTGAGGGATTGAAACTTTTATTGAATTGCTTGTATTTAAAGATGAAAATGAGTTTGAATCGCACCTGTGAGGGATTGAAACTCAAACATTGGACAATATGGAGCATTATTTACTCCGTGTTTGAATCGCACCTGTGAGGGATTGAAACTGACTCAAGCAAATAAACAATATCAGACCAACTATGGGTTTGAATCGCACCTGTGAGGGATTGAAACGCATTAAAAGCATTGCAAAAATATTCAAAATTTTTAGTTTGAATCGCACCTGTGAGGGATTGAAACACAAAAAAGGGAAGGGATTGATTAATTGATTAATGAGGTTTGAATCGCGCCTGTGAGGGATTGAAACGACACTGATTACAAAAGTTCTTTGAAATTTTTGTGTGTTTGAATCGCACCTGTGAGGGATTGAAACTATTTATGTTTGAGCAACATTAGACACAATTTTCCATGTTTGAATCGCACCTGTGAGGGATTGAAACTTTATTTCATTCAAACTAACGATCATAAACCCATAAAGTTTGAATCGCACCTGTGAGGGATTGAAACATGAACGAGTATTCTTTCTTTGCGATTTCATATCCTGTTTGAATCGCACCTGTGAGGGATTGAAACATAACATAATCAATTGCAATCTTCGGACTATACAAAGTTTGAATCGCACCTGTGAGGGATTGAAACCATTTCCGCGAGCATAAAATTTTAATGCTACTTCTTGTTTGAATCGCACCTGTGAGGGATTGAAACAAAAAATAAAAGCAGGCAGGCGATGCGACAAAACGATAGTTTGAATCGCACCTGTGAGGGATTGAAACATAGGACAAAAAAAAATAAGGCAGGTGCGGTAAAACTGTTTGAATCGCACCTGTGAGGGATTGAAACTGCTGGTTTTGTTGTTGGTTTTCTTGTTTTTGCTCTTTGTTTGAATCGCACCTGTGAGGGATTGAAACAAACGATAGGACAAAAAAATAAGGCAGGTGCGGTAGGTTTGAATCGCACCTGTGAGGGATTGAAACTAATTAATCTTCAAAATCTTTATCTTTCAAGTTTGCAGTTTGAATCGCACCTGTGAGGGATTGAAACTAATAACATTTATACATATCACGCACCACTACAGTTTGAATCGCACCTGTGAGGGATTGAAACTCAATTATGTTTAAATACATTTTATAACTCCTCCCCTGTTTGAATCGCACCTGTGAGGGATTGAAACGGGTTTTCAAACATTTTTCTTTTGGGGTTATAAACTGTTTGAATCGCACCTGTGAGGGATTGAAACTTTGGAATGGCACCCTGCCATTCTATAAAAACATGTGTTTGAATCGCACCTGTGAGGGATTGAAACTAATTGTGGTCGTGTGATTTATGTTTACCATTTTTTGTTTGAATCGCACCTGTGAGGGATTGAAACATAAAACAGGGAGAATTTGTAAAACCAGTTGAAAAGGTTTGAATCGCACCTGTGAGGGATTGAAACTGTTTATTGATTTTTTAATTGGTTCAACTTTAACACGTTTGAATCGCACCTGTGAGGGATTGAAACGTAAAACAGGGAGAATTTGTGAAACCAATTGAAAAGGTTTGAATCGCACCTGTGAGGGATTGAAACGAGTACTGTTGCATATATTCCGTTTTTAATTGCATGTTTGAATCGCACCTGTGAGGGATTGAAACTACAAAATAGGAAATTTTGTTAAACCGTCTGAGAGGGTTTGAATCGCACCTGTGAGGGATTGAAACAAAAATAATTTTACGATAAGGATAAAAAATTAACAGCAGTTTGAATCGCACCTGTGAGGGATTGAAACATTTTTTCGTCATTAATAATGTTGAGATACATTATTCGTTTGAATCGCACCTGTGAGGGATTGAAACTCCGGAATGGTTCCTAACCATTCCAGGAAGACGTGTTTGAATCGCACCTGTGAGGGATTGAAACTAATCACCGCTATGTATATTCCGTTTCTCAAAACAAGTTTGAATCGCACCTGTGAGGGATTGAAACTAGCGTAAAAGTAGCTATCCT
>JANXBN010000041.1 GCA_025060635.1 Candidatus Kryptonium sp.
ATCAACAAATATGATATCAGTGTTTGAATCTCACCTGTGAGGGATTGAAACAAGCGAGTGCAAACAAAAAAAATAAGCGAGTGCAACGTTTGAATCGCACCTGTGAGGGATTGAAACTTTAGACTTACAATTTCTTCTCTGTCCTCCTTTAACTGTTTGAATCGCACCTGTGAGGGATTGAAACAGATATTGGATGGTAAATTGTGTTTATTTTTATTGAGTTTGAATCGCACCTGTGAGGGATTGAAACATTCTTCACTTGCAGGCGTTTGCACAAGTTTTGAATGTTTGAATCGCACCTGTGAGGGATTGAAACTTTATTTTCAATACAACATCCGCGGGCGGATTTCCCGGTTTGAATCGCACCTGTGAGGGATTGAAACAAAGAAAAAAAATTGAGAACAAGGTTGGACAATAGTTTGAATCGCACCTGTGAGGGATTGAAACAAACATAGTAGATGCGGAAAGATTTAGAGCGATATATGTTTGAATCGCACCTGTGAGGGATTGAAACTTTAACTCATTTAACTTAATCAGCACGTCCCCTGGAGTTTGAATCGCACCTGTGAGGGATTGAAACCTCTATAAATTTTGAAAACTCCCTCGTGTTCACTATGTGTTTGAATCGCACCTGTGAGGGATTGAAACTTGGATTGTAGATTGATATTACTTTTTCATCACGTTTGAATCGCACCTGTGAGGGATTGAAACTTGTTTTTCTCATCATAAACAATATCATTGAATTTCAGTTTGAATCGCACCTGTGAGGGATTGAAACTTTTTAAGACTTTCAAATGACCACATCCATTTTTTAGTTTGAATCGCACCTGTGAGGGATTGAAACATTAATCAATCCCTTCCCTTTGTGGAAAGGGATGTTGTTTGAATCGCACCTGTGAGGGATTGAAACGTCTCACCAGAAGGCGTAGCATCAAACAACTCTAACCCGTTTGAATCGCACCTGTGAGGGATTGAAACTTTATCTTTAACATCACGTCTCCTGGAGGGGTTCCTAGTTTGAATCGCACCTGTGAGGGATTGAAACAAACCTTTAAATCCTCACCCATCAATTCTACATAGTGGTTTGAATCGCACCTGTGAGGGATTGAAACTCAATATTCTCAACGCATTTTCCACTTCTTCTACTTGTGTTTGAATCGCACCTGTGAGGGATTGAAACTTCTTTTGTTTTAACTCGTTTTGTTTAATTATTACATGTTTGAATCGCACCTGTGAGGGATTGAAACCAAGATTATCAAGTATCACAGTATATATCCCATTTTTGTTTGAATCGCACCTGTGAGGGATTGAAACTTAAATGAATAAATCTCAATAGTATCGTTAAAAAACGTTTGAATCGCACCTGTGAGGGATTGAAACATCTCTTTCTTTTTTATCCTGTGCATAACGATTCACCTGTTTGAATCGCACCTGTGAGGGATTGAAACAAGTCTTTTTCCTTCAAGTTATTTGCTATTGTTTCTTCGTTTGAATCGCACCTGTGAGGGATTGAAACGCCCCGAAGGGGTGTTCCAGCAAATAAATCCCTCTAAGTTTGAATCGCACCTGTGAGGGATTGAAACGAATTTACAATAACAGCGTAAAAGTAGCTATCTTTCAGTTTGAATCGCACCTGTGAGGGATTGAAACAGATTATAAACTGCACTTATTTTCTCATCTGAAATAAGTTTGAATCGCACCTGTGAGGGATTGAAACTAATTTTGTCGCTATCAACGATATTTAGATACATAGTTTGAATCGCACCTGTGAGGGATTGAAACTAGATAGCCTTGCCCATTTCTTAATAACATCATACAGTTTGAATCGCACCTGTGAGGGATTGAAACTAGTACATCCATATCCGACTCGCATACCTTCAACCCAGTTTGAATCGCACCTGTGAGGGATTGAAACATTATGTTTAAATACATCTTACTCCTCCCCTTTTGTGTTTGAATCGCACCTGTGAGGGATTGAAACTTCATCACTAATAATGTTCAAATACATTTTATTCCCGTTTGAATCGCACCTGTGAGGGATTGAAACTTAATTACTGTATATATTCCGTTTCTTAAGACAGTTTGAATCGCACCTGTGAGGGATTGAAACAAAATTTTTCTTTTTACATTATACACT
>JANXBN010000042.1 GCA_025060635.1 Candidatus Kryptonium sp.
GGGATTGAAACTTGGTTCCTCCATTTTGTTTTTGTTTGCTTCACTTTGTTTGAATCGCACCTGTGAGGGATTGAAACAACGAAAAGATAGTATCACTTTACAATCCAAAGCGAGTTTGAATCGCACCTGTGAGGGATTGAAACCTGTTTTTGTTTTTAATTTAAATCAATTATTTCCTTGTTTGAATCGCACCTGTGAGGGATTGAAACCCTGGAGGGGTTCCTACCCACTCCAGGAGGACGTACTGTTTGAATCGCACCTGTGAGGGATTGAAACGCGGGGTTTCAAACCTTTTTTTCTTTAAATCGTAAATGTTTGAATCGCACCTGTGAGGGATTGAAACATTTGTTAAACTTGATAATCAAAGTGTGCAATTACAGTTTGAATCGCACCTGTGAGGGATTGAAACTAAAACAAAAAAATAAAAGCAAGGACTTGCAGGCAAGTTTGAATCGCACCTGTGAGGGATTGAAACTTTGCTCAAATCTTCTTTTTTTGACATTATAAAGTGTTTGAATCGCACCTGTGAGGGATTGAAACGAAAACTACACCCTGTTTTATCTTCAGCATAGGCTAGTTTGAATCGCACCTGTGAGGGATTGAAACTAGTATTGGCCAATTCGGTTTTCAAAAAGTTTCTTTTGTTTGAATCGCACCTGTGAGGGATTGAAACCCGCATTTTCTATTTCTTCAAGTTGTTGGATATTGTGTTTGAATCGCACCTGTGAGGGATTGAAACTTTTTTCGATTGGTTGAAGTAACTTTCCTTGTTTAAGTTTGAATCGCACCTGTGAGGGATTGAAACCCATTTTTAAACAATTTGCCATCTAAAATTTCAATTTTGGTTTGAATCGCACCTGTGAGGGATTGAAACAATGAAAAAATAGTGCTACTCTATAATCCGAAACGAGTTTGAATCGCACCTGTGAGGGATTGAAACACATTCAAAACCTTAATTTCACTTTTATCAACCGCTATGGTTTGAATCGCACCTGTGAGGGATTGAAACAAATCCTTCTTTTTAGGATTGTAAACCATCACAATTTTGTTTGAATCGCACCTGTGAGGGATTGAAACTCCGAAAAGATATTTAGATACATTGCATTACTCCTTCGTTTGAATCGCACCTGTGAGGGATTGAAACGTGATTACTGCATATATGCCGTTCTTTAAAACAAAGGGTTTGAATCGCACCTGTGAGGGATTGAAACGTATCAAGTATCTTGGTAATTGCTATATCTTGATAGGTTTGAATCGCACCTGTGAGGGATTGAAACAATTGTTTTCGTTTCGGATTGTAAATTGATATTATCGTTTGAATCGCACCTGTGAGGGATTGAAACTAAATTGGCGAACAGTTGAACTAAAAGGCACCAAAAGTTTGAATCGCACCTGTGAGGGATTGAAACGTGAAACTAATCCGAGGATACGAGTAAAAGATTAACAGTTTGAATCGCACCTGTGAGGGATTGAAACGGGGAAGGGGTAAAAAACCAGAAGTATATCCGGTTCTGTTTGAATCGCACCTGTGAGGGATTGAAACGACCAACCACAATTGGGTTTTTGCTCACGAAACACTGTTTGAATCGCACCTGTGAGGGATTGAAACGATATATGCCGTTTTTAATTACGTAAAAATTACCCAGTTTGAATCGCACCTGTGAGGGATTGAAACAAAATTTTTGTCTTTGGATTGTAAACAACAAGCATGTTTGAATCGCACCTGTGAGGGATTGAAACAATTGGAAACCGATAGAAATAGAAGGACTTAAATTAGTTTGAATCGCACCTGTGAGGGATTGAAACTATATTTACTACTTCTTCTTCTTTATCTCCTCTCAGTTTGAATCGCACCTGTGAGGGATTGAAACGCTAATTAAATTTAAGTACACGGTTCTAGCTCCTTTGTTTGAATCGCACCTGTGAGGGATTGAAACTCATAAAAGTGTCAATTTTAGTGTAAACTACAAAGTAGTTTGAATCGCACCTGTGAGGGATTGAAACCGTCCCCTGGAATGGCACCCTGCCATTCCAAGTAGGTTTGAATCGCACCTGTGAGGGATTGAAACGGCAATGAAATTTCATAGACATATTTTTCAAAAAATGTTTGAATCGC
>JANXBN010000043.1 GCA_025060635.1 Candidatus Kryptonium sp.
TATGGTATTGCGGTGAGAATTGAACCAGTGTGGAATTTAAACGACTTAAGTAACAATAAACACATTTTCCCGTCAAGTGTGAGAATTGAACCAGTGTGGAATTTAAACGCTCTTCGGCGATAAAGCAACATTTAACAATTTATGCGTGAGAATTGAACCAGTGTGGAATTTAAACATTCGTGTCTTAACAAATTTAACAGCGTCTGCTTCGTGAGAATTGAACCAGTGTGGAATTTAAACTTTTTGTATAAAACTCATTAATCAATTTCTTTTTGGTGAGAATTGAACCAGTGTGGAATTTAAACGGTTTGTGATTTTGGTTGCACAATCGCGTTATTATAGTGAGAATTGAACCAGTGTGGAATTTAAACTCTTGAATAGCTCTGCGTCTTTTCTCGTCTTGAATTAGTGAGAATTGAACCAGTGTGGAATTTAAACGTGATTTATAGCTATAGCGTAAAAATAAGTATCTTTGTGAGAATTGAACCAGTGTGGAATTTAAACTGATAAATATGCAAATTTAAATGGTAAAACTATTTTTGTGAGAATTGAACCAGTGTGGAATTTAAACCTTGGGTGCGGTGGGGATGACAGGTGTGGAGTGCGTGAGAATTGAACCAGTGTGGAATTTAAACCCTATTGCGTTGCTGTGTTTTGCTATGTTTTGCTATGGTGAGAATTGAACCAGTGTGGAATTTAAACTTGAGAAAGCCCCAAAGTTAAAGGAGAAAATAACTCGTGAGAATTGAACCAGTGTGGAATTTAAACAATACTGCGAAGATTTATAATAATCCTGTATTGCCTGTGAGAATTGAACCAGTGTGGAATTTAAACGACGTGTTGTTGATATTTTATCCACACTCAAAACTTGTGAGAATTGAACCAGTGTGGAATTTAAACTTAGGGTCGGGTTTGTATAATAATAAAAAACTAAATGTGAGAATTGAACCAGTGTGGAATTTAAACTTTTCTCGAACGAAACTTTACGCGAAAATTCTTAAAGTGAGAATTGAACCAGTGTGGAATTTAAACCACTTTCTGCTCCCTCAATCGCTCCGCCCTTGTAAGTGAGAATTGAACCAGTGTGGAATTTAAACGATGAAATCGTGCATCTGTTTTATCCCGATCCCAGGTGAGAATTGAACCAGTGTGGAATTTAAACATGGTGAGCGTAAAAGAGTTTACAATCATCTCGCGGGTGAGAATTGAACCAGTGTGGAATTTAAACAAGCGCGAAGTTGTGCGTAAAATGCGCAGCATCTTGGTGAGAATTGAACCAGTGTGGAATTTAAACGATATAGTAGACATTATCAAGAAAAAAATTAATGATGGTGAGAATTGAACCAGTGTGGAATTTAAACGCTTTCGTGATCTTCTAGCATACCATTTTGTCGTTTGTGAGAATTGAACCAGTGTGGAATTTAAACGAGGGTATAAAAAGAGTTATAATTGAAAAAGTAGCTGTGAGAATTGAACCAGTGTGGAATTTAAACCTGTCAATTGTTATTTCGGTTCCATCGAGTAGCCTAAGTGAGAATTGAACCAGTGTGGAATTTAAACAGGATCAAATCTTACCTGCATGACAGTTTAAGAAATGTGAGAATTGAACCAGTGTGGAATTTAAACGTCTCTGTTTCATAAACAATACGCGGATTTGCTGAAGTGAGAATTGAACCAGTGTGGAATTTAAACAGGTTGGCACCTTATCTTGTCTTGTTTCAACAGCGGTGAGAATTGAACCAGTGTGGAATTTAAACCGATTGATCGCGCGGCTTCTTCACTTACTGACTTAAGTGAGAATTGAACCAGTGTGGAATTTAAACCGAAGGGTTGTTAATTCGCCAAATTATGAAGCGCTTTGTGAGAATTGAACCAGTGTGGAATTTAAACCTCTTATGCGTGTTTTTAGGAGATGAGCAATTTCAAGTGAGAATTGAACCAGTGTGGAATTTAAACTCTGCAGACGCAAATCAAGTGTTATGTCTTTATAGTGAGAATTGAA
>JANXBN010000044.1 GCA_025060635.1 Candidatus Kryptonium sp.
CTGCTTTTTCAGAGTCAATTATATACATCTAAATATCCGATCGGCGCTCAGTTTTATTTTAAAGTTAACAACTTATAAACAATCGCACAAAAATATCTTGCGTTTTGAAGTCGTCAGCGGTGGAATTTATTAAGATTCAAAAGCGAATATTGAAAGATGTTCTCAAGTAATTATGTTGTTTTTTCGCTCCGCGGGCAAAGATTGCTTGTTTACAACTTTACAAATCATTGAGGCGTTTGCAAAAGCGATATCAACAAAAATTTTAGCATTGTGATATTTGATTTTCTTGTGGCGGGTTAAATTCAAGTTGATCTAATTTCAATCCCATTTCGGTAGGTTCGTTTATGGATTTTCTTTGGGGCGGGTGCAATTCAAACATTATGTTAATTCAATCCCTCATCCCTAAGGGATCCCTTCGGGACAGGTGCGATTCAAACAAAAATCTTGAAACTGGTAAATTTCGTAAAGTTTTTGTGTTTCAATCCCTCACAGGTGCGATTCAAACGAGATTGAACCAATTAAAAGAACTAATTAAAAAATAAGTTTCAATCCCTCACAGGTGCGATTCAAACTAATATAAATTGGAAAATGGTTGAATTAGAAGGAGTCAGTTTCAATCCCTCACAGGTGCGATTCAAACTGTCTAATGTTGTTGAAAACTAGACATGGTTACTTAGTTTCAATCCCTCACAGGTGCGATTCAAACTTTTCTCATACAAAATTGGAAATTTCATTAAACCAATGTTTCAATCCCTCACAGGTGCGATTCAAACAATTAAAGGATGGTTATTATTTTTATTCTATTGCCATGTTTCAATCCCTCACAGGTGCGATTCAAACTAATTTTTATGAAAAAAGTTTCAATTGCCATCTTATGTTTCAATCCCTCACAGGTGCGATTCAAACTAAATATAAGAGAAAAGGATTTTGAAGATTAACCAAGTTTCAATCCCTCACAGGTGCGATTCAAACGAAGTTCCTCTAGGAAAATTTTATGTGCTACGTAAGTTTCAATCCCTCACAGGTGCGATTCAAACAGGGAACTGAACTAAAAGACGGCTACTTTTACGCTGGTTTCAATCCCTCACAGGTGCGATTCAAACTGTTTAATGCTGTTGAGAACTGGTTATGGCTACCGTTTCAATCCCTCACAGGTGCGATTCAAACGAAGTGAAAACAAAAACAAAATAATGGAGGAACCAAGTTTCAATCCCTCACAGGTGCGATTCAAACTTCTAATTTTTTATCCGTTTCCCCGAATCAGCTTCGTGTTTCAATCCCTCACAGGTGCGATTCAAACTACACTACTTTAATTCTTTCGTCATTAATTAAATTTGTTTCAATCCCTCACAGGTGCGATTCAAACCAGTCCTTCAGTTCATAACCCTTTAACTCAATCACTTGTTTCAATCCCTCACAGGTGCGATTCAAACTATCTCAAATGAGAAAATATTGTTGCTCTATAATCCGTTTCAATCCCTCACAGGTGCGATTCAAACACGCAGAAATTTTTAAGAGTTTTTGTAATTTCTCTTGTTTCAATCCCTCACAGGTGCGATTCAAACAAAGTGGGGCGAAACTGCATTTGTTTTTTCGCCTCCGTTTCAATCCCTCACAGGTGCGATTCAAACAAACAATAACGACCATAAATAACAAATGTAATATAAAAGTTTCAATCCCTCACAGGTGCGATTCAAACAAAGATAAAATTAGTAAAAATAGAAGACAATTTATTGTTTCAATCCCTCACAGGTGCGATTCAAACAAAAAAGGAGGGAGCATGTACTTAAATTTAATTACGTTTCAATCCCTCACAGGTGCGATTCAAACTAAATTGGAAAACAATTGAGGTGGAGGGAACCAAACGTTTCAATCCCTCACAGGTGCGATTCAAACGCAATAAAGATACTGAAGCAAAAATATGCAAAGTATCGGAACAGACCCACACAGAACACAAGCAAACGAGTGCAATCGAGCAATACGA
>JANXBN010000045.1 GCA_025060635.1 Candidatus Kryptonium sp.
GGCGATTTTGAGTTCAACTGGGTAGCTGACCCCCCAAGTGGGGGTTGGTTTGTAGCCTACCTGTGAGGGATTGAAACTCATTTCCTCGACTGTCCAATCCTCCCTTCTTGCTCTGTTTGTAGCCTACCTGTGAGGGATTGAAACACCAGCTCGGAGAAGGGAATGATTTCGAATGTTGCAGGTTTGTAGCCTACCTGTGAGGGATTGAAACGCGCGCATAAGCGCAGGGGCGAAGTCGAGAGGTGAACGGTTTGTAGCCTACCTGTGAGGGATTGAAACGAAGGTGCTGCATCGTAAAAGCAAACCCTTCCTTCTGTTTGTAGCCTACCTGTGAGGGATTGAAACGCGTCCAAACGCGATGCGACCTCGGCGGGATCGAGGGAGTTTGTAGCCTACCTGTGAGGGATTGAAACGGTGGTAGCTCTACCAGGAACCAGTCGGACATTGAAGTTTGTAGCCTACCTGTGAGGGATTGAAACCACGGGGAGACGGTAGACAGCAATTGTCTTCCAACACCGTTTGTAGCCTACCTGTGAGGGATTGAAACTCTCGCGAAGTTTATCCCGTTCGATATCCTGGGACAGTTTGTAGCCTACCTGTGAGGGATTGAAACGTTGGGCCGGCTCGGGTTGGGGAGCCTCCGATTTGGGTTTGTAGCCTACCTGTGAGGGATTGAAACCTCTACGAGCAGCTCGGGCGGCGGGCGCGGAACGTGGTTTGTAGCCTACCTGTGAGGGATTGAAACCTAGCCAAAAAGGCTACGAGACTCGGGTCAATACCCGTTTGTAGCCTACCTGTGAGGGATTGAAACTTGTCCCGCTGCTTGTTGGGGTTCCTGACCAGCGGACGCGTTTGTAGCCTACCTGTGAGGGATTGAAACCAGGTAGACGACCTTTCAGCCTAAATATGATTGCTGTTTGTAGCCTACCTGTGAGGGATTGAAACATCATCCAGCACGAGATCCTGCAGGTGCATATCCAGCGTTTGTAGCCTACCTGTGAGGGATTGAAACACTCCTCTGCGGACGTCGCAGCGTAGCCCGCAAGGGGGTTTGTAGCCTACCTGTGAGGGATTGAAACACGGGCGACACATAGTTCGCGCCTTGCTGCACATAGGTTTGTAGCCTACCTGTGAGGGATTGAAACCAGATGGGGCATCGTGTGTATCTTGGTGGTATATCTGTTTGTAGCCTACCTGTGAGGGATTGAAACATCTGTTGATCGTTCCTCTTATCATCGTTTCGACCTGTTTGTAGCCTACCTGTGAGGGATTGAAACTTGTCGCTGATGGCGAGCAGGAGCGCCGCGGCGGCGGTTTGTAGCCTACCTGTGAGGGATTGAAACTGAGGAACGCATCGATCGCCTCGTAGTGCCTCTCTGGTTTGTAGCCTACCTGTGAGGGATTGAAACAGAGAATGGTGAATGGTTTTGGAGAATGGGAATAAAGTTTGTAGCCTACCTGTGAGGGATTGAAACCTTGCGCGCGTGGCTTATCGAAATCAACTCCTCATGTTTGTAGCCTACCTGTGAGGGATTGAAACATTGTAGCAAGACTGTCAATTATCTCATAACTTATGGTTTGTAGCCTACCTGTGAGGGATTGAAACTTGGACAAGTCTGGTTTCGGGGTTATCCCCTGCTCGGTTTGTAGCCTACCTGTGAGGGATTGAAACCATGGCTCTACCTCCTCGTTGGTTGTCGCTTGATCGTTTGTAGCCTACCTGTGAGGGATTGAAACTAAGTTCTCTTTCACAATTCTGAAGCATTTTTTCAATGTTTGTAGCCTACCTGTGAGGGATTGAAACTTTTGCTCTTCCTGTCAGGGCGACTTTTGATGGCGGTTTGTAGCCCGCTTGTGAGAGATTGAAACAGCTAAGCTACCGCATGACAGAAACGCTATTTTGGTAGGGGATTTGGTTGTAGTCTACCTGTGCGCC
>JANXBN010000046.1 GCA_025060635.1 Candidatus Kryptonium sp.
AAACTTCAATGATGTGGTAGAAATGTTTTCGTATAAAACAGTTTCAATCCCTCACAGGTGCGATTCAAACACAGTTTTTACGCTCTTTAAATACCCTTGTCCAGTCCGTTTCAATCCCTCACAGGTGCGATTCAAACCATAGGAGCGGGGAGTATTATCTGATGGATGATGAATGTTTCAATCCCTCACAGGTGCGATTCAAACATCACTTGATAGTTTACAGTGAAACTGATACTTTTATAGTTTCAATCCCTCACAGGTGCGATTCAAACAACAAAAACGCAAGTTTTTTACAGCGGGTTTTTCTTCGTTTCAATCCCTCACAGGTGCGATTCAAACTGATATTGAATACTCAAAGAGAATTAGAGAATTGTTAGTTTCAATCCCTCACAGGTGCGATTCAAACGAGATTTATGTATCTAGTGGAGGTGCCCGATGTACTTCGTTTCAATCCCTCACAGGTGCGATTCAAACTTTTTATCCCTTCCACCGAATCAGCTTCGCTGTTGGGGTTTCAATCCCTCACAGGTGCGATTCAAACTTCTTTGTTTTAAAGAACGGCATATATGCAGTAATCACGTTTCAATCCCTCACAGGTGCGATTCAAACAAAAATGAGGCTTGAAATGAAACTGTTTTTCAACGATGGTTTCAATCCCTCACAGGTGCGATTCAAACTTAACCTTTATTTTTTTCTTGTTTTACAAACAATAAGTTTCAATCCCTCACAGGTGCGATTCAAACAAGCATAACTTTCCATCTAGGATTTCAATCTTATCAGTTTCAATCCCTCACAGGTGCGATTCAAACAAACTGTTCTTTAATGATACTATTGAAGCTTATTCATGTTTCAATCCCTCACAGGTGCGATTCAAACTACTAAGAAATGGGATATATTTGTCGGTTATAAATAAGTTTCAATCCCTCACAGGTGCGATTCAAACATAGCTTTTTTATCGGCTCAATGGGTTTTCCCTCTTTAGTTTCAATCCCTCACAGGTGCGATTCAAACTTGAGTTAAAGGCGGGAGAATATGTGTTATTAGAGCAAGTTTCAATCCCTCACAGGTGCGATTCAAACTCTCAAAGAGATTGAGAAACCCCTGAAGTTTGCCTAGTTTCAATCCCTCACAGGTGCGATTCAAACAAAAATTGTTAGTTCAGGGGGGTAAGTACGTCTTCCTGTTTCAATCCCTCACAGGTGCGATTCAAACAGGGTGCCATTCCGAGTGATGTGAGCTTGAAGTTAAAGTTTCAATCCCTCACAGGTGCGATTCAAACTCTACCTCAATTGTTTTCCAATTTACACTAAAAACTAGTTTCAATCCCTCACAGGTGCGATTCAAACGTAAGTATGTTATAATGGAATGGCAGGGTGCCATTCGTTTCAATCCCTCACAGGTGCGATTCAAACTATAACCAACAATCAAAGAAGCTATGGTAATGGGTTGTTTCAATCCCTCACAGGTGCGATTCAAACATTTTGAAAAGGTTTAACGAAATTTCCTATTTTAATGTTTCAATCCCTCACAGGTGCGATTCAAACATGTCATAGCTGTAAACAAAAATATAATTGAGATTCTGTTTCAATCCCTCACAGGTGCGATTCAAACATTAAAAAAGCCGTAATTCAAAACGGTCGTTTTGTTCGTTTCAATCCCTCACAGGTGCGATTCAAACAAAAGAAGAATCAGTCAAAATTTCGGAAAAGGATTTGTTTCAATCCCTCACAGGTGCGATTCAAACGGATTTAAGAATAAACTTTTTATTAACACTGTAAAGCGTTTCAATCCCTCACAGGTGCGATTCAAACTACCCTTATCATAAACTCACTTTTACAATAAATTGGGTTTCAATC
>JANXBN010000047.1 GCA_025060635.1 Candidatus Kryptonium sp.
TAATTACGTTTGAATCGCACCTGTGAGGGATTGAAACTATGGCAATATATATGCCGTTTCTTAATACAAAGAAAGTTTGAATCGCACCTGTGAGGGATTGAAACATTGCAGTTTCAAACTGTTTCTTTTTTACGTTATAAGTTTGAATCGCACCTGTGAGGGATTGAAACCAACCTTCAGGTAGCCATAACCAGTTCGCAGCAACAGTTTGAATCGCACCTGTGAGGGATTGAAACTAGAAATTTACACTTTCAATGATGCTTTCCATTTCTTGTTTGAATCGCACCTGTGAGGGATTGAAACAATAACCTTGTCCAGTCCTAAGCAGCAATAATAATAGTTTGAATCGCACCTGTGAGGGATTGAAACTAAAAATAATAACCATCCTTTAATTTGGTTCCTTCTAGTTTGAATCGCACCTGTGAGGGATTGAAACTTATTTTGTGCATATTTTGTTTTGAAGTTTTGTTTTGTTTGAATCGCACCTGTGAGGGATTGAAACGATTATTTAATAAGTATTGCATTTGAAAATCCATTTGAGTTTGAATCGCACCTGTGAGGGATTGAAACTTGAAAGAGCTTTGAAGTTCGTTTATAAAATCGAGGAGGTTTGAATCGCACCTGTGAGGGATTGAAACTTGAATTTCAACGCTCTTTCTTGCAATTTTGGCACATGTTTGAATCGCACCTGTGAGGGATTGAAACTCCTTTGTTTTTGATAAATTTATAGATTTTTTTGATAGTTTGAATCGCACCTGTGAGGGATTGAAACTTTAACAATCTTTTCAACTTTCCAATCAGTTTATTAGGTTTGAATCGCACCTGTGAGGGATTGAAACTTGCACCAACAGCTTTTTAATTTCAAAATTATTAGCTGTTTGAATCGCACCTGTGAGGGATTGAAACACCCACAATAACAATTTGTTATCCTTCCGCAGTATTTGTTTGAATCGCACCTGTGAGGGATTGAAACTTCATTTAATTTTCCTGTAACTGGGGGGGACTTGAATGTTTGAATCGCACCTGTGAGGGATTGAAACTTATTGCGTTTTCAATTTCCTCCACTTGTTTCAAAGGGTTTGAATCGCACCTGTGAGGGATTGAAACATTTTATCGTTTTCAGAATTAGACAAAAACACCTCCAAGTTTGAATCGCACCTGTGAGGGATTGAAACGTGAGATTATATTCCTTGCTAAAAATTCGGTAGGCGAGTTTGAATCGCACCTGTGAGGGATTGAAACTTTGGTATGTGTTTTCTAATCTCATATATTGGTTTGAATCGCACCTGTGAGGGATTGAAACTAAACACACAATTGCACAATCGCACTATTGCACAATGTTTGAATCGCACCTGTGAGGGATTGAAACTAGAAATTAACACTTTCAATGATGCTTTCCATTTCTGTTTGAATCGCACCTGTGAGGGATTGAAACTTGCTTAAAAGAGAATTATTTTCAACAAAATATAAAGTTTGAATCGCACCTGTGAGGGATTGAAACCAAGCTACTTTCACACATACCTGCATCAAATCCGCTGTTTGAATCGCACCTGTGAGGGATTGAAACAAAGTTTTTGAGATTTTTGTATGAAATTGAAGAGCCGTTTGAATCGCACCTGTGAGGGATTGAAACTTGTCTTGATAAACGTCAACATACTTTATCGTTATGTAGTTTGAATCGCACCTGTGAGGGATTGAAACTCGCTAATTTTAACAAATTCTAAATTACTTTTTTGCGTTTGAATCGCACCTGTGAGGGATTGAAACATTCTTTTAACTGATTAAGAATTTCAACCATTTCTTGTTTGAATCGCACCTGTGAGGGATTGAAACATATTTTC
>JANXBN010000048.1 GCA_025060635.1 Candidatus Kryptonium sp.
GGATTGAAACCAAAATAACGGACAACCACACTCGTCATCCTCTTCATGTTTGAATCGCACCTGTGAGGGATTGAAACTGGTCTTCTATCTTGCCGTTTATTTTTTTCAAATACTCGTTTGAATCGCACCTGTGAGGGATTGAAACAATTTTAAAAGAACATCCCCTGGAATGGCACCTTGGTTTGAATCGCACCTGTGAGGGATTGAAACATGAAGCAGGGAGAATTTGTGAAACCAATTGAAAAGTGTTTGAATCGCACCTGTGAGGGATTGAAACATATTTTTGTCTCAGTGTTTTTAATGCATTTTCTACTTGTTTGAATCGCACCTGTGAGGGATTGAAACTAGTACATAATATCTTCCTATTTTAGGTTCAAAAATGTTTGAATCGCACCTGTGAGGGATTGAAACAACAGCAAGGGTTTCTCAAGCCTCTTGAGAAACCCCTGTTTGAATCGCACCTGTGAGGGATTGAAACATCCAAAAAAAAGAAAGTTTGAAACGCCTGTTGGAAGTTTGAATCGCACCTGTGAGGGATTGAAACCGGCTTACGGTTATACAATAAAAATACTCACCATTTTGTTTGAATCGCACCTGTGAGGGATTGAAACATGAGTTTTCCCTCTTTAAGGGAAAACATTTCTACAGGTTTGAATCGCACCTGTGAGGGATTGAAACACAAAATGGGACAAAAAAATAAGGCAGGTGCGGTAAAGTTTGAATCGCACCTGTGAGGGATTGAAACTTGTTTTCAAGATGAAAGATTGTATTGTAATTGCACGTTTGAATCGCACCTGTGAGGGATTGAAACGAAGTTGAAGTGAAACAAAAACAAAAAAGGAGGAAAAGTTTGAATCGCACCTGTGAGGGATTGAAACGGTAGCCATAACCAGTTCTCAACAGCATCAGACACAGTTTGAATCGCACCTGTGAGGGATTGAAACAATACTTCAATTTTGTCGTGATTTACAGATACAGAGTTTGAATCGCACCTGTGAGGGATTGAAACTTGGGGATTTTTCCTTTTGTTTTTGTTTTGTTTTCACTGTTTGAATCGCACCTGTGAGGGATTGAAACTTGTTTGCAATGGACAAAAAAATAAAAGCAATTGGGGTTTGAATCGCACCTGTGAGGGATTGAAACAAATAAAAACAAAACAAAAAAAGGAGAGGCTTATGTAGTTTGAATCGCACCTGTGAGGGATTGAAACCAACCTTCAGATAACCATACCCACTTTTTAGCAGCAGTTTGAATCGCACCTGTGAGGGATTGAAACGAGGATATGAATAAAAGATTAACAACACATCGGGCTCGTTTGAATCGCACCTGTGAGGGATTGAAACGAATATAAAACTTTCCTACAGAATTCTCAAAGTCGTTTGAATCGCACCTGTGAGGGATTGAAACTCAAATAGCCATAACCAGTTTTCAGCAACATTAAACGTTTGAATCGCACCTGTGAGGGATTGAAACATACAATAAAAATAACTATCTTTTAATTCAAAACCCGTTTGAATCGCACCTGTGAGGGATTGAAACTAGTTCATTCACTTTCAATAAAACATCCCCTGGAATGGTTTGAATCGCACCTGTGAGGGATTGAAACCTAAGTATATTCCATTCTTAACAACAAAAAATTTTCCTGTTTGAATCGCACCTGTGAGGGATTGAAACGGATTTAATTGAAGTTTATTCAAAGGGTGAGTTTTGTTTGAATCGCACCTGTGAGGGATTGAAACTCAAAATCAAGATTCATAAACTCATAAACATTTTCTGGTTTGAATCG
>JANXBN010000049.1 GCA_025060635.1 Candidatus Kryptonium sp.
AGGGATTGAAACGTGGGTAGATTTCCTACCCACTCTAAGATGACAAAGTTTGAATCGCACCTGTGAGGGATTGAAACTCTTTTCGGATTATAGACCAATAGTATTTTCTCATCGTGTTTGAATCGCACCTGTGAGGGATTGAAACGAAAGTGGGGGCAATTTGAACAACATAAGGGTATGGTAGTTTGAATCGCACCTGTGAGGGATTGAAACTTGGTGAGGATAAAATATCAGTAACACGTCAGGCTCGTTTGAATCGCACCTGTGAGGGATTGAAACGACCAACTGCAACTTGGTTTTTGCTCACAAAATACTTGTTTGAATCGCACCTGTGAGGGATTGAAACAGCAAATAAACAATATCAGACCAACTACAATCTTGTGTTTGAATCGCACCTGTGAGGGATTGAAACAGATTTGGCAAATTGTTAAACACTTCATCCTCATCTGTTTGAATCGCACCTGTGAGGGATTGAAACTTTGTTATTTATGGTCGTTATTGTTTGCAAAATTGAGTTTGAATCGCACCTGTGAGGGATTGAAACATAGCACATCTGGAGGGTCAATTTCATACATAAACTTGTTTGAATCGCACCTGTGAGGGATTGAAACTGGGAAGGGATGTTCTAGCAGGTAAACCCCTTCAAACAAGTTTGAATCGCACCTGTGAGGGATTGAAACGCATATATTCCGTTACGTAGCACAAAAATTTTCCCTAGTTTGAATCGCACCTGTGAGGGATTGAAACTAGAAATTAACAGCTTCAACAACGTTTGTTATTTCTGTTTGAATCGCACCTGTGAGGGATTGAAACAACTGTTTCTTTTTTACGTTATAAATTGCTTTAATTTGTTTGAATCGCACCTGTGAGGGATTGAAACCTAATTACATTTAAATACATATCTTACTCTCCATTTGTTTGAATCGCACCTGTGAGGGATTGAAACATTTCACCTGATTCAGGATTAATCTCTCTGTAAAACTGTTTGAATCGCACCTGTGAGGGATTGAAACTAAATACTTTATATATTTTTCTTTCAAGGTTCTCAAGTTTGAATCGCACCTGTGAGGGATTGAAACAATTTATCACAAAAACATTCATAACAATACGCATAATGTTTGAATCGCACCTGTGAGGGATTGAAACTGGAATGGCAGGGTGCCATTCCAGGAGATGTAAGCCTGTTTGAATCGCACCTGTGAGGGATTGAAACGCCACGAGTAAACAAAAAATCACAATGTTTAGCATAGTTTGAATCGCACCTGTGAGGGATTGAAACGAGATTTTTTCGTATAAAGGCGGAAACTTTATTAAAGTTTGAATCGCACCTGTGAGGGATTGAAACACATATATGCAAATATGCATAACATTCACTACAATGAGTTTGAATCGCACCTGTGAGGGATTGAAACACTGAAAAATTGAAGTTTTTGAGTGAAAAGGGTTATGTTTGAATCGCACCTGTGAGGGATTGAAACAAGAAATCACGAAAACTCTTAGATATTTTTGAGTTTGTTTGAATCGCACCTGTGAGGGATTGAAACGTGCGCAATAGCAATAGACACAACTTACCATCCAATATGTTTGAATCGCACCTGTGAGGGATTGAAACTAAAGTTATTTTTAGTGTAAATTGCAAAGTGATTGAAGTTTGAATCGCACCTGTGAGGGATTGAAACCATTTGCATTTTGCATTTTATATTACATTTGTTATTTGTTTGAATC
>JANXBN010000050.1 GCA_025060635.1 Candidatus Kryptonium sp.
CGATTCAAACACGAAATATGGGGTAAATAATAACATACCACCAATTTGTTTCAATCCCTCACAGGTGCGATTCAAACCTGCTGAATTTTTCTGGAAACAAGGTGTTGAATTGAAGTTTCAATCCCTCACAGGTGCGATTCAAACTTCCCATTTTGTATGAAAAAATTTCCGCTACATCGTGTTTCAATCCCTCACAGGTGCGATTCAAACTAGTTTACAATGTGAAAAGAAGAGTTTTTGAAGCTCCGTTTCAATCCCTCACAGGTGCGATTCAAACAAATGTTGGTTGGATAGATTTTTCCAGTTTAAATCCGTTTCAATCCCTCACAGGTGCGATTCAAACCTAAAGGATGGTTATTTTTATTGTATAGCTGTGAATCGGTTTCAATCCCTCACAGGTGCGATTCAAACAATGAAGTTGTATTTTAATGATGTCGTAGAAGTTTTGTTTCAATCCCTCACAGGTGCGATTCAAACCAGGTGACGTATCGCTCAAGATTAACGAGTTAAAACAGTTTCAATCCCTCACAGGTGCGATTCAAACTTATTTTTATGCTATTGCCGTAAGCAAAAATGAAATGTTTCAATCCCTCACAGGTGCGATTCAAACTTATTTCAGACCCCAAAATTAAAGCAATTTATAACGTGTTTCAATCCCTCACAGGTGCGATTCAAACAAAAACAAATGGGATTGGTATTGGAAAGATGAACTTGAGTTTCAATCCCTCACAGGTGCGATTCAAACATCAAAACAATAAAAACAAAAATAGGTTATCACTTAGTTTCAATCCCTCACAGGTGCGATTCAAACCCTTGATGGCGAGTTATGTTTAATGCTGTTGAAAACGTTTCAATCCCTCACAGGTGCGATTCAAACATGCAAACACCATCCCACCACGAGCCAAAAAATCCAGTTTCAATCCCTCACAGGTGCGATTCAAACATATGGTCGTTTGAAAGTTGTAAAAACAATAAAGTTGTTTCAATCCCTCACAGGTGCGATTCAAACCTGTAATAGGTATAAGTAACGATAAAATTGAAGTATTGTTTCAATCCCTCACAGGTGCGATTCAAACCCCACACAGAACTATTGTTTTTAATGTAAATTATCAAAGTTTCAATCCCTCACAGGTGCGATTCAAACAGGGGATGATTATTTTTATTCTATTGCCATAGGCAAGTTTCAATCCCTCACAGGTGCGATTCAAACCTAAGTTATCCTTATCATCAACTCACTTTTTTTATAAGTTTCAATCCCTCACAGGTGCGATTCAAACCTGCGGAAAAAATATTAGTTGTTTACAACCCAAAAAGAGTTTCAATCCCTCACAGGTGCGATTCAAACGAAGGGGTTGAGTTAAAAGATAATTATTTTTTTTAGTTTCAATCCCTCACAGGTGCGATTCAAACTTTTCTTCAATTCGTTTATTTTTAAAATTACGTCCTCGTTTCAATCCCTCACAGGTGCGATTCAAACAAGATGAAGATAAAGAGGAAATGATTACGAACCTAAAGTTTCAATCCCTCACAGGTGCGATTCAAACGGGAATAGAGATGCAAATTGTTTTCATTGACAAACCAGTTTCAATCCCTCACAGGTGCGATTCAAACCATATCCAGCCAAAGTAATCAATCTATTCTTGAATCGTTTCAATCCCTCACAGGTGCGATTCAAACCTACGCCAGTGGTTGCAGGCAGGATAGCACATTTGAGTTTCAATCC
>JANXBN010000051.1 GCA_025060635.1 Candidatus Kryptonium sp.
TGAGGGATTGAAACACAAACTCTACCAAACCCTCCGACCTGCCAAAATCGTTTGTAGCCTACCTGTGAGGGATTGAAACTCAAGTCTCAACATCGTCAACATCCGCGCGAGCCTAGTTTGTAGCCTACCTGTGAGGGATTGAAACCTGCCCGCCTTGTGCGGGCAGGGGAATTTTTCAGGGTTTGTAGCCTACCTGTGAGGGATTGAAACCCCGCATCGATGTCGACATCAGCGTGCTAACCTGGGTGTTTGTAGCCTACCTGTGAGGGATTGAAACGGTCATACCCCACCACGCGCACCCAGCACAGGTAGGGTTTGTAGCCTACCTGTGAGGGATTGAAACCCGCGCGGGGGAGTGAGCAGCAGGCGGTCTACTACCGTTTGTAGCCTACCTGTGAGGGATTGAAACTAAAACCTCGGCGGTGGTGTGAACCAGGCGGCCAATGTTTGTAGCCTACCTGTGAGGGATTGAAACCGCAGTCGAAAAACAACTGCGCGGTCTCCGACTTGTGTTTGTAGCCTACCTGTGAGGGATTGAAACAATCAAAACGCGTCCAGTGTTCGTAGTCTTGCTCCGCGTTTGTAGCCTACCTGTGAGGGATTGAAACAGCGAGCGGCTACACGATACGGCGCAACGGGAGCGTGTTTGTAGCCTACCTGTGAGGGATTGAAACGCACGAGTAGCTCTGGTTGTCCCAAGTAAACGATTTGTTTGTAGCCTACCTGTGAGGGATTGAAACGAAATTGGCAGCTCGCAAGCACGCGAAGCGGCGCGGTTTGTAGCCTACCTGTGAGGGATTGAAACTGCTCGCCGAGCTGCGTGGTGTGCTACGCGAGTTCGGTTTGTAGCCTACCTGTGAGGGATTGAAACGCTTGTCAATCGCTTCGATGTCGCTATCGACTCGGGTTTGTAGCCTACCTGTGAGGGATTGAAACCTGATTTTTCTCACGAGGTTCGCCGGCAGGCCGTTCAGTTTGTAGCCTACCTGTGAGGGATTGAAACACAGGGCGTGCCCCTTCGGCGAAAAGGGCGATGGAGTTTGTAGCCTACCTGTGAGGGATTGAAACGGAGTATCGGAGAGCGAGGCGGATCGCATTCGTGAGGTTTGTAGCCTACCTGTGAGGGATTGAAACCATGTTAGTTGGAACGGGGATACTTCCGCGTGGGGGGTTTGTAGCCTACCTGTGAGGGATTGAAACTGCTGATATGCGCGATAGCCAGCACGGCGCAGTCCAGCTGTTTGTAGCCTACCTGTGAGGGATTGAAACCCTGAACGCCGCGTCGGGCGGCGTGGTGGCGCGGGGCAGTTTGTAGCCTACCTGTGAGGGATTGAAACTGCGTTCGTTCCCCTGCTCATCAACGATCTTTGCTAGTTTGTAGCCTACCTGTGAGGGATTGAAACCGATGTATCCCCACTCGGCGCATCACCTCATTTCTTGTTTGTAGCCTACCTGTGAGGGATTGAAACTGCATAGCTCAAGAAAGGAGCTTTCGACTTCCTGGAACGTTTGTAGCCTACCTGTGAGGGATTGAAACATTTTTGGGCTGGGCTAGCGGGCGCGAATACTCGCGGTTTGTAGCCTACCTGTGAGGGATTGAAACTCAACTCCTTCAGCTCGACAAGAAGAGGAACATTCGTTTGTAGCCTACCTGTGAGGGATTGGGAGGTAGAGGGGTAGTTGGTGGGGGTATATCTGATGGAGCAGGAGGTG
>JANXBN010000052.1 GCA_025060635.1 Candidatus Kryptonium sp.
GTTTCAATCCCTCACAGGTGCGATTCAAACATTGAAATCCTAGACGGAAAACTCTGTTTGATGTTATGTTTCAATCCCTCACAGGTGCGATTCAAACCTTTTTTGGATTATAGACCAACATTATTTCTTCATTGTTTCAATCCCTCACAGGTGCGATTCAAACAAATATGTTTTTATGGAATGGATAGGAGCAATTCCGAGGTTTCAATCCCTCACAGGTGCGATTCAAACCCCAACCGAAGGATTTTTGAGGTTTATTTACAAAATTGAGTTTCAATCCCTCACAGGTGCGATTCAAACTTTAACTTTTATTTTTTTTCATTTTGCAAACAATAAGTTTCAATCCCTCACAGGTGCGATTCAAACCTAATATTTTTTCCGCATCAACGATGTTACGTTTCAATCCCTCACAGGTGCGATTCAAACTTTCTTGAACCAACCCAAAAATACTTGAAATTTATGTAGTTTCAATCCCTCACAGGTGCGATTCAAACAGATATTGTTTATTTACAATCCAAAACGAAAAAATTTGTTTCAATCCCTCACAGGTGCGATTCAAACGGCGATTGTATATTGAGAAAATAACTGGCAGAAAATGGTTTCAATCCCTCACAGGTGCGATTCAAACAGGAAAATATGTCCTCCTGGAATGGCAAGGTGCCATTCGTTTCAATCCCTCACAGGTGCGATTCAAACTATTTTTATTGAGAACTGGAAAAGGATATTTGAAAGTGTTTCAATCCCTCACAGGTGCGATTCAAACATAAGCGAGTTGTCACTAAACACACTCTCGCTACCTCGTTTCAATCCCTCACAGGTGCGATTCAAACTAAAAACTTCTGCGTTTCCAAATTTTTCACTGCAAATGTTTCAATCCCTCACAGGTGCGATTCAAACAAAGAACATCCCCTGGAACGGCACCATGCCATTCCAGTTTCAATCCCTCACAGGTGCGATTCAAACTATCCTCGGATTAGTTTTAGTGTAAATTGGAAAACAATGTTTCAATCCCTCACAGGTGCGATTCAAACACTGAGAATCCAGTTGGCAGATTCTATGTGCTTAAAAAGTTTCAATCCCTCACAGGTGCGATTCAAACTGATTATGTTAAGTTTTAAAAACAAATTATTTGTTAAGTTTCAATCCCTCACAGGTGCGATTCAAACTAAGTTTGGAGTTAAAGTGAAACAAAAACAAAAAATGTTTCAATCCCTCACAGGTGCGATTCAAACTCAATTTTTTCTCTTACTTCTTCAAGTATTTTATTGTTTCAATCCCTCACAGGTGCGATTCAAACTTGGATTTTTTGATTCGTGGTGGGATGGTGTTTGCATGTTTCAATCCCTCACAGGTGCGATTCAAACGTTATGGTCATCTTAAGGTCCTAAAAACAATAAAAATGTTTCAATCCCTCACAGGTGCGATTCAAACTTGGATGGGAAACTGTGTTTATTGTTATTGCGCACGTTTCAATCCCTCACAGGTGCGATTCAAACTGATGCTTGAAGTGGTTAAGGTTTTGAACCAAATGAAGTTTCAATCCCTCACAGGTGCGATTCAAACGAACATTTTACTGAAAAATTGAAATTTTTGAATGAAGTTTCAATCCCTCACAGGTGCG
>JANXBN010000053.1 GCA_025060635.1 Candidatus Kryptonium sp.
CGATTCAAACTTTTGATGGGAAATTATGCTTGATGTTGTTAAAAAGGTTTCAATCCCTCACAGGTGCGATTCAAACATTGAAAATCCGATAGGACATTTCTACGTCCGTTTCAATCCCTCACAGGTGCGATTCAAACTTCCTGGAATGGCAAGGAGCCATTCCAGGGGATGTAAGTTTCAATCCCTCACAGGTGCGATTCAAACGAGAGTATATGAAGTCAGAAAAAGTATTTCATATCTGTTTCAATCCCTCACAGGTGCGATTCAAACCTGAAAGGTACTAAAATAAAAGATAATGATTATTTTTAGTTTCAATCCCTCACAGGTGCGATTCAAACTGAAATATGATATTAATTTCATATTTGTAATATCGTTTCAATCCCTCACAGGTGCGATTCAAACTAAAAACAATAAATTTAAAAACAAAAGGGGAGGAGTAGTTTCAATCCCTCACAGGTGCGATTCAAACAAAAGATAGTTATTTTTATTCCATAGTCGTGAATCGGTTTCAATCCCTCACAGGTGCGATTCAAACGAGAATCACACTATGCCATACAATATTTATTTTATTGGTTTCAATCCCTCACAGGTGCGATTCAAACTTGAGAATCCCGTTGGTAAATTTTTCATACTACGCAAGTTTCAATCCCTCACAGGTGCGATTCAAACTTGAGATTTATTCATTTAAACAGCAAAAATTTCTGTTTCAATCCCTCACAGGTGCGATTCAAACAGTAGTTCGGAAATTAGATGAGTTAAAACAAAAGAAGTTTCAATCCCTCACAGGTGCGATTCAAACTGGGAACCGTTCCAGGAGACGTAACCTTGAAACTGTTTCAATCCCTCACAGGTGCGATTCAAACTTGTTCAAAATGGTAAGCACATTCTCCTGGAGTGGGTGTTTCAATCCCTCACAGGTGCGATTCAAACATGATGTTCGTTTTCCTTATGGTCGTGGTCTTGCAAGTTTCAATCCCTCACAGGTGCGATTCAAACTTAAACCGGTTGAAAAATTTATGAAATTTGTTTAGTTTCAATCCCTCACAGGTGCGATTCAAACAAGTATTTGACAATTTGCCAAGCCTTGTGGGACAAAGTTTCAATCCCTCACAGGTGCGATTCAAACATAATCACAGTGGTAGTGGTGAATATGTGGTGGTGCGGTTTCAATCCCTCACAGGTGCGATTCAAACTGAAAATCCCATTGGTAAATTTTTTGTAATTAAAAAGTTTCAATCCCTCACAGGTGCGATTCAAACTGAAAACCATAAAATCTGTAAATTTATCAAAAATAAAGTTTCAATCCCTCACAGGTGCGATTCAAACCGCTGCCTGAACGAGTAAATTTGCACAATATCATTAAGTTTCAATCCCTCACAGGTGCGATTCAAACGCTTCTCAAGGGGCTTGAGAAACCCTTGCTGCCTGAAGTTTCAATCCCTCACAGGTGCGATTCAAACCTTTTCTCCTTTTTGTTTTTGATTTCACTTCAACTCCGTTTCAATCCCTCACAGGTGCGATTCAAACCTACGCCAGTGGTTGCAGGCAGGATAGCACATTTGAGTTTCAATCC
>JANXBN010000054.1 GCA_025060635.1 Candidatus Kryptonium sp.
GCACAGCAAAGCAACAAATGTTTAAATTCCACACTGGTTCAATTCTCACACTGTAAAAACGATAAAATTAAAAACAAATCAAAGTTTAAATTCCACACTGGTTCAATTCTCACTAAACTACCCTTTCGCTGTTGACAAAAACAGTTTCGTTTAAATTCCACACTGGTTCAATTCTCACATGTATTTAAACATTATTAATGATGAAAAGATTATAAGTTTAAATTCCACACTGGTTCAATTCTCACCAACAAAATGAAAGAAATTATATTTATCAGCAAGAAGTTTAAATTCCACACTGGTTCAATTCTCACCAAATTTATTCGTTCAAGCAACAAGAACTTCTCAAAGTTTAAATTCCACACTGGTTCAATTCTCACATATATTGCCAAGTAAAATTGATAGTTTAGATTACGTTTAAATTCCACACTGGTTCAATTCTCACATAGTGCTATTGAGAATGCTAAACTTGAAAAATGGTTTAAATTCCACACTGGTTCAATTCTCACTAATAGTAGATATGAAATCAAGAAGATGTTAGTTCAGTTTAAATTCCACACTGGTTCAATTCTCACAATTACCGTTTTTTAATTTAAGCCCTTCTATTTCTATGTTTAAATTCCACACTGGTTCAATTCTCACTAATTCAGAATGGTAAGTATGTCATTTTGGAATGGCAGTTTAAATTCCACACTGGTTCAATTCTCACTAGGTATGTCTTTCTGGAATGGCAAGGTGCTATTCCGTTTAAATTCCACACTGGTTCAATTCTCACTCTCATCATATAGGCAATTGATAAGACAAAAAAATAGTTTAAATTCCACACTGGTTCAATTCTCACATTTAACACCTTCCAATTCAATTAATTTCCAGTTTAGTTTAAATTCCACACTGGTTCAATTCTCACTTATACAGGGGGGAAAACACGTTTACTTGGAATGGCGTTTAAATTCCACACTGGTTCAATTCTCACATTTTAACTATTTTTCCCCCAACAGCGAAGCTGATTGTTTAAATTCCACACTGGTTCAATTCTCACTGATTTGGGGGAAAGAGTAAAAGATTAATAAAATATGTTTAAATTCCACACTGGTTCAATTCTCACATTGGAAAACAATTGAGGTGGAGGGAACCAAGCTGAGTTTAAATTCCACACTGGTTCAATTCTCACATAGTGGTGCATCGTGATAAGATTGAAATCCTAGAGTTTAAATTCCACACTGGTTCAATTCTCACTAGTTTACAACCCAAAAAAGAGAGAATTTGAGAATGTTTAAATTCCACACTGGTTCAATTCTCACACTTCCATTCTCTTGCGAAATCTCAAAAACGAAGAAGTTTAAATTCCACACTGGTTCAATTCTCACCTTCTCAACAATGTAAAAAGAAACATACTTTACGAGCGTTTAAATTCCACACTGGTTCAATTCTCACCTGATAGCCTTGAGGTTAAAAAAATGCTAGTACAAAAGTTTAAATACCACACTGGTAAAATTCACACTCACTTACACCAACCCTTACA
>JANXBN010000055.1 GCA_025060635.1 Candidatus Kryptonium sp.
TCGCACCTGTGAGGGATTGAAACATTGCAATATCAAATATCAACTCTTCACTTGCAGGCGTGTTTGAATCGCACCTGTGAGGGATTGAAACTCAAGTAATCTAATCTTAACGCGCGGTATAATTCGCGTTTGAATCGCACCTGTGAGGGATTGAAACGTGGCATCACGAAAGAAGGAAAGAAGATGATTACGGGTTTGAATCGCACCTGTGAGGGATTGAAACGTGGGCGGATTTCCCGCCCACTCCAGAATTACATATGTTTGAATCGCACCTGTGAGGGATTGAAACGGAGGGGTTCCCACCCACTCCAGGAGGACGTACTTGGTTTGAATCGCACCTGTGAGGGATTGAAACTTGGGAAGGGATGTTCCAACAAATAAATTCCACTGAAGTTTGAATCGCACCTGTGAGGGATTGAAACTAATTACTTAGTATAACCAGATATATACCATTTCTAGTTTGAATCGCACCTGTGAGGGATTGAAACATATCACGTCCCCTGGAATGGCACCCTGCCATTCCAAGTTTGAATCGCACCTGTGAGGGATTGAAACTCTTCAAATATGAGCAATTCAACAAGATTGCAATTGTTTGAATCGCACCTGTGAGGGATTGAAACTCTAATTGTCTAAGATTATTAATAAAAATTTTGTTCTTGTTTGAATCGCACCTGTGAGGGATTGAAACCCATCAAGAACCTCAATCTTATTTTTATCTATAACCGTTTGAATCGCACCTGTGAGGGATTGAAACGGTGGCCATAACCAGTTTTCAACAGCAATAAGCATAGTTTGAATCGCACCTGTGAGGGATTGAAACTCCATTTTGTACTAATAACTTTTTAATTTCAAATTCAGTTTGAATCGCACCTGTGAGGGATTGAAACGAAGTTTGGATTAGCAAATTTATGAGTGATTTAGGGGGTTTGAATCGCACCTGTGAGGGATTGAAACTACTTTTTATCCTTTTCACTCAATTCTTTTAATTTCGTTTGAATCGCACCTGTGAGGGATTGAAACGGTTCCTCAATTTCATATAAATATTTTAATCCTTTTTGTTTGAATCGCACCTGTGAGGGATTGAAACTTATCATTAATAACTACCGTGTATATCCCGTTCCGTAGTTTGAATCGCACCTGTGAGGGATTGAAACCGATTTACGGCTATGGCATAAAAGTAGCTATTATCTGTTTGAATCGCACCTGTGAGGGATTGAAACATGTTTCATCAAAGTGTTCCCAACTAAAAATTTTAAGTTTGAATCGCACCTGTGAGGGATTGAAACCATAAACGCATAATTGCACAATCGCAATTGCACAATGTTTGAATCGCACCTGTGAGGGATTGAAACGGAAAACGTGCTTGCCATTTTGCACTAGCAACTTTTGTTTGAATCGCACCTGTGAGGGATTGAAACATAATATTGAGATACATAACTCTTTTCCCTTTTTGTTGTTTGAATCGCACCTGTGAGGGATTGAAACGAACGAGTAAATTTGCACAATATCATTAAAAA
>JANXBN010000056.1 GCA_025060635.1 Candidatus Kryptonium sp.
GCGATTCAAACTAACATTTCGGGTTTGATTGATGCGAAGATTAAAATGTTTCAATCCCTCACAGGTGCGATTCAAACAAATGGAACAATTGAAATTGACGCAACAATTGAAGGTGTTTCAATCCCTCACAGGTGCGATTCAAACAGATACTTTTTGAAAAATAAAGTTGATGATATCCTAGTTTCAATCCCTCACAGGTGCGATTCAAACAATGGCAGGGCGCCGTTCCAGGGGATGTCCTAATTGTTTCAATCCCTCACAGGTGCGATTCAAACATAACAAATGTAATATAAAATGCAAATGCGATTGTGGTTTCAATCCCTCACAGGTGCGATTCAAACCAACTACCGCACCTGCCTTTTGGTTAATTTTAATCTTCGTTTCAATCCCTCACAGGTGCGATTCAAACTAATAATTATGAGATAAAGAAAATGTTGGTTCAGGGGTTTCAATCCCTCACAGGTGCGATTCAAACTCCCCCAGATGTGCTCTTTATTTATTATTTTTATAAGTTTCAATCCCTCACAGGTGCGATTCAAACAAGTTAAATTCGTTTAACTTCAAACTTACGTCACTTGTTTCAATCCCTCACAGGTGCGATTCAAACAGAGATAACAAGCATTATTGAAAGTGTTAATTTCTAGTTTCAATCCCTCACAGGTGCGATTCAAACTTTGAAGACTGTAAAAACTATAAATTTAAAAAACAAGTTTCAATCCCTCACAGGTGCGATTCAAACTTGGAAGACGGTAATTTTTTTATGCTATTGCCATGTTTCAATCCCTCACAGGTGCGATTCAAACCGAAAAAGAAAGTTGAAGCCGTAAAAGAAGAAGAAATGTTTCAATCCCTCACAGGTGCGATTCAAACAAATTGGGTAAAAATTGAGTTAAAAGGAAGCAAAAAGTTTCAATCCCTCACAGGTGCGATTCAAACAAAAATGTTGGTACAGAATGGAAAGCACATTTTCCTGTTTCAATCCCTCACAGGTGCGATTCAAACTCATAAACAAATCTCAAATTTTTTTCAAACGGTTTAAGTTTCAATCCCTCACAGGTGCGATTCAAACTTTATTTGCTTTTATTTTTTTTGTCCATTTTAACTTGTTTCAATCCCTCACAGGTGCGATTCAAACTTTACTCGTTTAGGCAGAAAGGGTTTCTCAATCCCTTGTTTCAATCCCTCACAGGTGCGATTCAAACAACTGCAAAATAAAAGATTAAAATCGCTTGATGAATGTTTCAATCCCTCACAGGTGCGATTCAAACCAGTTTACAATCCCAAAAAAAGAGAATTTGAGAATCGTTTCAATCCCTCACAGGTGCGATTCAAACTTCATATACGAATCTTAAAAATTTCTGTAATGGTTTAGTTTCAATCCCTCACAGGTGCGATTCAAACGTGATAATCTTGAGATAAAAAAATTGTTAGTTCAGGTTTCAATCCCTCACAGGTGCGATTCAAACTCTTGACGGAGGACCATGTTTAATGTTGCTTAGGCAGTTTCAATCCC
>JANXBN010000057.1 GCA_025060635.1 Candidatus Kryptonium sp.
AACAAAATTTGTTTGAATCGCACCTGTGAGGGATTGAAACTCTAACATTTCATCAACCGAGCTGGGCAAGCCCAATGTTTGAATCGCACCTGTGAGGGATTGAAACGAAATTTTGACTGTGGATTCTTCTCTTTTTTCGCTCGTTTGAATCGCACCTGTGAGGGATTGAAACATGTATAGGATAAAAAAGGAAGAGATAACTAACGTGTGTTTGAATCGCACCTGTGAGGGATTGAAACCGATGCACCACTATGGCATAAAAATACCCATCTTTTGTTTGAATCGCACCTGTGAGGGATTGAAACTTTAAGCCTCCTTTTTGTTGCTTTGCCTTGCTGTGGTTTGAATCGCACCTGTGAGGGATTGAAACTAGAAATTAACAGCTTCAACAACGTTTTTCAGTTCTGTTTGAATCGCACCTGTGAGGGATTGAAACTATCAGAATTTACAATAACAGCGTAAAAAAAGTAGCGTTTGAATCGCACCTGTGAGGGATTGAAACAGCTCACATCACTTGGAATGGCACCCTGCCATTCCAGGTTTGAATCGCACCTGTGAGGGATTGAAACCAATTTTGTCTCTTCCTATAGCAAGTGCGTAAAAATGTTTGAATCGCACCTGTGAGGGATTGAAACAGTAAATAAACAATATCAGACCAACCACAATTGGGTGTTTGAATCGCACCTGTGAGGGATTGAAACTCAAATATAAACAATTCAATAAGATGACAATTGAAAGTTTGAATCGCACCTGTGAGGGATTGAAACGAGATAATGTTTAAATACATATCGTTATTTCCTCCCTGTTTGAATCGCACCTGTGAGGGATTGAAACATTGGTTTGTTTTAATTCACTTATTTTGAGAACCACGTTTGAATCGCACCTGTGAGGGATTGAAACTTGCCTTATCGAAAAAACTTCTGGGGTGTCGTTAAAGTTTGAATCGCACCTGTGAGGGATTGAAACGATTATAAACTAATATTATTCTTTCATCTGAGATAATGTTTGAATCGCACCTGTGAGGGATTGAAACAAATTTTTTTCATAATCATTAACAATTTCAACAATGGTTTGAATCGCACCTGTGAGGGATTGAAACCAGTAATAACATAAAAATAACCATCTCCTAGTTTAGGTTTGAATCGCACCTGTGAGGGATTGAAACATAATATTTAAATACATAAGTGATAACCTCTTTTTGTGTTTGAATCGCACCTGTGAGGGATTGAAACACTGCTTTGATAAACTCTTGCCTCTTAAATGAATAAAGTTTGAATCGCACCTGTGAGGGATTGAAACTTGGGTCATAAATCATAATTACTTTTTCGTCAAAGAGTTTGAATCGCACCTGTGAGGGATTGAAACACCCACTCCAGGAGGATATACTTTCCGTTTTGAACTGTTTGAATCGCACCTGTGAGGGATTGAAACGTAAAATGTTCAAACTCAATGTCA
>JANXBN010000058.1 GCA_025060635.1 Candidatus Kryptonium sp.
AAGAAAATGTCAAGAGGGATAATGGCTTCAATCCCTCATCCCTAAGGGATCCCTTCGGGACAGGTGCGATTCAAACAGAACCCGATGTTTTGCTAATTTTTTATCCATTTCCTGTTTCAATCCCTCACAGGTGCGATTCAAACAAAAATGGTGAGTATTTTTATTGTATAACCGTAAGCCGGTTTCAATCCCTCACAGGTGCGATTCAAACTGGGTAGGAACCCCTCCAGGAGATGTAATACAGAAACGTTTCAATCCCTCACAGGTGCGATTCAAACACAAAACAAAAAAGGCTATGTATTTAAACATTATTTCGTTTCAATCCCTCACAGGTGCGATTCAAACTTGTTTTAAAGCTTGAAGAACTAAAAAATCAAAAGTTTCAATCCCTCACAGGTGCGATTCAAACTTTCTCGGTTAAAGCGGGAAATTTTGTTAAACCCTTGTTTCAATCCCTCACAGGTGCGATTCAAACTTGTCTCAGATGAAAAGATAATATCGGTCTATAATCGTTTCAATCCCTCACAGGTGCGATTCAAACATAATGGTGAAGAAGTGTATCATTGCCAAGAATGTAAGTTTCAATCCCTCACAGGTGCGATTCAAACGAAACAAGTTGTTTATTAATTCTTTGAAACAAGTGGAGTTTCAATCCCTCACAGGTGCGATTCAAACAGGGTGCCATTCCAAGTGACGTGAGCCTGAGGTTAAAGTTTCAATCCCTCACAGGTGCGATTCAAACCAGAACTGGACAAGGTTGTTTAAGGGTTATAAAAACGTTTCAATCCCTCACAGGTGCGATTCAAACAAATTTTCCCTATAGGGTTTTCAAACATTTTTCTCTTGTTTCAATCCCTCACAGGTGCGATTCAAACTGAAGTGAAAACAAAAACAAAATAATGGAGGAACCAAGTTTCAATCCCTCACAGGTGCGATTCAAACAGTTGAGGTGCCGGATGTACTTTTAATTTTTTATCGTTTCAATCCCTCACAGGTGCGATTCAAACATTGTGTATCTGTAAATCACGACAAAATTGAAGTATTGTTTCAATCCCTCACAGGTGCGATTCAAACGTGTTTGTTGTTATTTAGAACTGGAAAAGGATATTGTTTCAATCCCTCACAGGTGCGATTCAAACTCTTGATGGTAAGTTGTGTCTATTGCTATTGCGCACGTTTCAATCCCTCACAGGTGCGATTCAAACGAAAATAAATGAGTTAAAAGAAAATTTGAAGTCCAAGTTTCAATCCCTCACAGGTGCGATTCAAACAAATTGAAGAGCCTGACGTATTGTTAATCTTTTACTGTTTCAATCCCTCACAGGTGCGATTCAAACATGCCTTAGTTGTGAATCGTGATAAGATTGAAATCCTGTTTCAATCCCTCACAGGTGCGATTCAAACAAAAACAATTCAAATTCAAGGAACCAAATTGGGGGAGTTTCAATCCC
>JANXBN010000059.1 GCA_025060635.1 Candidatus Kryptonium sp.
GCTTCTCCTACTTGTTTGTAGCCTACCTGTGAGGGATTGAAACACATTTGATGTATCGCGCTATCACGGTGTATGTTTTCGTTTGTAGCCTACCTGTGAGGGATTGAAACGCTCAAAGGGATGAGCCTGCGATACTGCGCACCCAGTTTGTAGCCTACCTGTGAGGGATTGAAACACCTTCCCGCCCGACCCTTCATGGGTGTTAGCCCGCGTTTGTAGCCTACCTGTGAGGGATTGAAACTTGGCGCGTGCGCTCGGCGTTGCTCAAGTCAGGATGTTTGTAGCCTACCTGTGAGGGATTGAAACTATGAAAAGTAAGGTCTACTGCAGGGTTGACGCCCTGGTTTGTAGCCTACCTGTGAGGGATTGAAACTTCAGGAATTCGTATCGCGCTTTGGCTTCGTGCCCAGTTTGTAGCCTACCTGTGAGGGATTGAAACGCTACTGACACTGTTCGTTAGCCTCATGCCCGATTGTTTGTAGCCTACCTGTGAGGGATTGAAACCTACGAGGTCGTGTTAGACGACCGCACCAGCTCCATCGTTTGTAGCCTACCTGTGAGGGATTGAAACCCCGCTGCCCAATCAGGCGGGTTCGCCGCCGCTACTACCCACACGTTTGTAGCCTACCTGTGAGGGATTGAAACTTGATCAGCCCGATACTGCGCAAGGATTGCAGAGGCGTTTGTAGCCTACCTGTGAGGGATTGAAACCGAGTGGGGGAGGGAGATGACCCCCTCGTAGAGGGAGATCGCAGTTTGTAGCCTACCTGTGAGGGATTGAAACTTTGCACGGGCAGGGGGATGCGTTAGCCTGTCGGTCGTTTGTAGCCTACCTGTGAGGGATTGAAACCGGCGGTCGGGTGGATCAGCCGCAATCTCGCGCAGGTGTTTGTAGCCTACCTGTGAGGGATTGAAACCGTGCTGCGCCCGCTCGTAGGCGGGGTAGACCACGAGTTTGTAGCCTACCTGTGAGGGATTGAAACCAGGTGGAGGCGTTGCTGCAGCGGGTACGGGAGGCGCGTTTGTAGCCTACCTGTGAGGGATTGAAACGTGTAGGGATCACAAGCATAGATAGCACGCAAATCCGTTTGTAGCCTACCTGTGAGGGATTGAAACGCATACGCGCGACGGGGAGGTCTCCAGCTGACTCGGGTTTGTAGCCTACCTGTGAGGGATTGAAACCAGGGATGGAGCTGTCGCTCAGGTTGCTGGAGCTGTGTTTGTAGCCTACCTGTGAGGGATTGAAACGTACCACCGACGATTAAAACTTCACCACCTAACGCATGTTTGTAGCCTACCTGTGAGGGATTGAAACAAATTCTCCACAAAAAGTGGGGGGGGGTACTTGACAAAGTTTGTAGCCTACCTGTGAGGGATTGAAACGCTAATACTGGCGGTAATCGTAA
>JANXBN010000060.1 GCA_025060635.1 Candidatus Kryptonium sp.
GCGATTCAAACTCACTTAAACACTGCAATTAACAACCCATTAACAGGTTTCAATCCCTCACAGGTGCGATTCAAACAATTTGAAAGAGTTGAAAATGCTGTAAATGAAATAAAGTTTCAATCCCTCACAGGTGCGATTCAAACAAAAATTATATCAAAAAGCAAGGTTGTCTTGCCCAGTTTCAATCCCTCACAGGTGCGATTCAAACAGGAACCCCTCCAGGAGACGTGTTGCTTAAACTGGAGTTTCAATCCCTCACAGGTGCGATTCAAACCATTTTTATTCTCCATTTGGTTTTCCATTACAACTTCGTTTCAATCCCTCACAGGTGCGATTCAAACACTGAAGGATTACTTTTTTTATGCTATTGCTATAAAGTTTCAATCCCTCACAGGTGCGATTCAAACGTATTTTTACGCTATAGGTATAGACAAAAATAAAATGTTTCAATCCCTCACAGGTGCGATTCAAACAAGAGGAGAGGTAAAATATGTATCTTAACATTATTTCGTTTCAATCCCTCACAGGTGCGATTCAAACAAAAGGAGGAGCTATGTATTTAAATATTGTAAACAGGTTTCAATCCCTCACAGGTGCGATTCAAACTTTGCCTTTTTATTTGCTTTTATTTTCGTTCATTTGGTTTCAATCCCTCACAGGTGCGATTCAAACTGTATATAGTAAGAAATTCAGAAACGCAAAAATTTCGTTTCAATCCCTCACAGGTGCGATTCAAACAAAAAAATTTAAGATTTGTTTATGAGGTTGAAGTACCGTTTCAATCCCTCACAGGTGCGATTCAAACTATTTGTCAATCATCAATAGAGGTGATAATGATTTGTTTCAATCCCTCACAGGTGCGATTCAAACTAAGAACAAAATTTTTATTAATAATCTTAGACAATTGTTTCAATCCCTCACAGGTGCGATTCAAACCCTATCATAAACTTAGTTTTTGTGTAAACTGGTCACGTTTCAATCCCTCACAGGTGCGATTCAAACGAAGCTTTATTAAAGCATCTGAGAGGCCACTAAAGTTGTTTCAATCCCTCACAGGTGCGATTCAAACTTGTCTCAGATGAAAAGATAATATCAGTTTATAATCGTTTCAATCCCTCACAGGTGCGATTCAAACTTTTTTGCTTTTTGTCGCATCACCTGCCCAATCGCCGTTTCAATCCCTCACAGGTGCGATTCAAACTAAGTAATTGCGAGGCCAAAAAATTATTAGTCCAAAAGTTTCAATCCCTCACAGGTGCGATTCAAACGGTGCCCGATGTACTTCTGATTTTTTATCCGTTTCCCGTTTCAATCCCTCACAGGTGCGATTCAAACAAGGAGTAATACGATGTATCTTAATATTGTAAACAGGTTTCAATCCCTCACAGGTGCGATTCAAA
>JANXBN010000061.1 GCA_025060635.1 Candidatus Kryptonium sp.
GAAATTTTTAAGATTCGTATATGAAGTTTGAATCGCACCTGTGAGGGATTGAAACGATTCTCAAATTCTCTTTTTTTGGGATTGTAAACTGGTTTGAATCGCACCTGTGAGGGATTGAAACATAATATTTAGATACATATCTTATTTTTCTTTTTTGTGTTTGAATCGCACCTGTGAGGGATTGAAACAATTTTATTGTTTTTACACTTTTCAAGTGACCTTGTCCAGGTTTGAATCGCACCTGTGAGGGATTGAAACGGCAAAAAAATAAAAGCAGGCAGGCGATTGGGCAAGTTTGAATCGCACCTGTGAGGGATTGAAACATTTTATAGTTTTTCTCAAACGCATTAAAAGCTAACAGTTTGAATCGCACCTGTGAGGGATTGAAACAATTGTTAATAAAAATTTTGTTCTTAAATCCAATGCTAGTTTGAATCGCACCTGTGAGGGATTGAAACTGTTTTTGATTTCACTTTAACCACAAACTTAATTCAAGTTTGAATCGCACCTGTGAGGGATTGAAACAAGTTTTTAACTACGTATAGGTTATCTTCCAATTTCAGTTTGAATCGCACCTGTGAGGGATTGAAACACGGGCACATTTCCTACCCACTCCAGGAGGACAAACTTGTTTGAATCGCACCTGTGAGGGATTGAAACGATGCTGCTCAAATCGGGATACTGCTATCTGTAAGTTTTGAATCGCACCTGTGAGGGATTGAAACAGGGAAATCACAAAAGTTCTCACATACTTTTGAGTTTGTTTGAATCGCACCTGTGAGGGATTGAAACCTGCACTACACTACATTGCTTTGCAATGCTTTGCAAGTTTGAATCGCACCTGTGAGGGATTGAAACTAAAACCAACCGAAGGATTTCTGAGGTTTATTTACAAGTTTGAATCGCACCTGTGAGGGATTGAAACTCTTTTATTTGGGTTCCTTTTACCTCAATTATTTTCCGTTTGAATCGCACCTGTGAGGGATTGAAACTTTTGAACCACCATCTTTTTGACCTCGTATTTGTTAGTTTGAATCGCACCTGTGAGGGATTGAAACACGGACACCTGATATTAAAAGACGATAAGCTAACGGTTTGAATCGCACCTGTGAGGGATTGAAACACCTTATCATCAGTTATAGCAATACCATAAAAATAAGTTTGAATCGCACCTGTGAGGGATTGAAACGTTATTTTCTCAATATACAATCGCCAATCTAATCCACGTTTGAATCGCACCTGTGAGGGATTGAAACCCACGAGTAAACAAAAAATCACAATATTTGGCATACTTGTTTGAATCGCACCTGTGAGGGATTGAAACGTAACTTTTTTACCTCAAAATTGCCATTGTTTCTGAGTTTGAATCGCACCTGTGAGGGATT
>JANXBN010000062.1 GCA_025060635.1 Candidatus Kryptonium sp.
ATTCAAACGAGAATGAAGGGGAGGTATGATAGGTGCGGTTTATTGTTTCAATCCCTCACAGGTGCGATTCAAACAAAAACATACGATTGAAAGAAATGAATATCTATTTTAGTTTCAATCCCTCACAGGTGCGATTCAAACTGAGATATCTCCCCAGTTTCTTGAGTTTCTGTATATTGTTTCAATCCCTCACAGGTGCGATTCAAACAATATGTATTTTTAGAGTGGATAGGAACTGTTCCTGGGTTTCAATCCCTCACAGGTGCGATTCAAACAGTATGTATTTTTAGAGTGGACAGGAAATCCGCCCGCGTTTCAATCCCTCACAGGTGCGATTCAAACATAATAGGGGTTTACAACCCCAAGAAGAAAACATTGTTTCAATCCCTCACAGGTGCGATTCAAACCAAGTGAAGAATTGATATTTGACATTGCAATAGGGAGTTTCAATCCCTCACAGGTGCGATTCAAACAGTGTTTTGTGAGCAAAAACAAAATTTTGATTGGTCGTTTCAATCCCTCACAGGTGCGATTCAAACACCGACAGAAAAACCCCTGAAGTTTATGTATCAAGTGTTTCAATCCCTCACAGGTGCGATTCAAACTAGTTTTACCGCACCTGCCTTATTTTTTTTGTCCTATGTTTCAATCCCTCACAGGTGCGATTCAAACGAAATTAAAGTTTTGGATGCAACTGAGCACAGCCATTGTTTCAATCCCTCACAGGTGCGATTCAAACAAAGGATAATTATAATTATCTTTATTGTATAGCTGTGTTTCAATCCCTCACAGGTGCGATTCAAACTTTGAAACAATACAATAACAATAAACAAAACCACTAGTTTCAATCCCTCACAGGTGCGATTCAAACAAATAGAAAGTGCGTTGAAAACACTAAAGGAAAAATAGTTTCAATCCCTCACAGGTGCGATTCAAACAGAGTTAGAAGATGATGTAGTAAAAAGGCAAATTGCGTTTCAATCCCTCACAGGTGCGATTCAAACACATTTTGCGAAATGGAATATATATTGCGATAGTTGGGTTTCAATCCCTCACAGGTGCGATTCAAACCAAAATAATGGAGGAACCAATGAAATTGTTTTTCAAGTTTCAATCCCTCACAGGTGCGATTCAAACTCCAGAGTTTGCTAAATTTATAGTAGAAAAATCACAGTTTCAATCCCTCACAGGTGCGATTCAAACAGGCCTAAATGGTCTCCTTTTTTTGTTTAGAAACTTGTTTCAATCCCTCACAGGTGCGATTCAAACTTTGTGCATTTTTGTGCATATTTTTTTGTTTTTGTGTTTCAATCCCTCACAGGTGCGATTCAAACATGAAGAGGATGACGAGTGTGGTTGTCCGTTATTTTGGTTTCAATCC
>JANXBN010000063.1 GCA_025060635.1 Candidatus Kryptonium sp.
GTTTCAATCCCTCACAGGTGCGATTCAAACATGAAGAGGATGACGAGTGTGGTTGTCCGTTATTTTGGTTTCAATCCCTCACAGGTGCGATTCAAACAGTCTACCCACTGATGTTACTTTAAAAATAAACGAACGTTTCAATCCCTCACAGGTGCGATTCAAACTAGGACGTTTCTACGTCCTACGGAACGGAATATACAGTTTCAATCCCTCACAGGTGCGATTCAAACTCGTTTTGGGTTATAAAGCAACAGTATTTTCTCATCGTTTCAATCCCTCACAGGTGCGATTCAAACGTTGATAAGAACCGTGCTATATGATGAACGCAACCGGTTTCAATCCCTCACAGGTGCGATTCAAACTTTATTAAACCAACCGAAAGGTTTTTAAGGTTTGTTTAGTTTCAATCCCTCACAGGTGCGATTCAAACTGATGGAGCAATGTGTTTAAATGGGCAAGGTTTGAAGTTTCAATCCCTCACAGGTGCGATTCAAACAGCGGTAACATCACAGCGTGCATCCGCGCATGTTAAGTTTCAATCCCTCACAGGTGCGATTCAAACAAACTACCGCACTTGCCTTATTATTAATTTTCTTTTGTTTCAATCCCTCACAGGTGCGATTCAAACTTTTATGCGGATAATTTAAATTTTCGGGTTGGGGTTTGTTTCAATCCCTCACAGGTGCGATTCAAACGGGGTCTTTCTTTTGGTTCAAGTTTTCCTTGTTTTATGTTTCAATCCCTCACAGGTGCGATTCAAACTCACTTCAACTTTCAACTTAACTCAATCTTAACCCCGTGTTTCAATCCCTCACAGGTGCGATTCAAACTTTTAACCTTTATTTTTTTCATTTTGCAAACAATAAGTTTCAATCCCTCACAGGTGCGATTCAAACGAGCCACAAGTGGGACGGTTTTTTGTATTAAAAAAGTTTCAATCCCTCACAGGTGCGATTCAAACAGTTTTACTGTTAACTGGCAAATGGTTGAAGTCGAAGTTTCAATCCCTCACAGGTGCGATTCAAACAAGGAGTAATACGATGTATCTTAATATTGTAAACAGGTTTCAATCCCTCACAGGTGCGATTCAAACCAATTGAAAAGACAAAAAAAATAAGGCAGGTGCAGTGTTTCAATCCCTCACAGGTGCGATTCAAACGTTATGGCCACTTGAAAGTTGTAAAAAGTATATCCATGTTTCAATCCCTCACAGGTGCGATTCAAACCCTACAGGGTTTTCAAACATTTTTCTCTTTGGGTTGTGTTTCAATCCCTCACAGGTGCGATTCAAACATGCTGTAGTAACTAATGATTGGAAAGTAAAAAAATGTTTCAATCCCTCACAGGTGCGATTCAAAC
>JANXBN010000064.1 GCA_025060635.1 Candidatus Kryptonium sp.
GTTCAACTGGGTGGCTGACCCCCCAAGTGGGGGTTGGTTTGTAGCCTACCTGTGAGGGATTGAAACGTGCGCTTGTTGAAACGATGGAGCGATAGCGCGATTGTTTGTAGCCTACCTGTGAGGGATTGAAACCGTTTCGGCCATTTTCGTACCTCCTTGGCGGGCAGTGTTTGTAGCCTACCTGTGAGGGATTGAAACCCGTAAGAGACGCAGCGATATTGCTATACGAACTTCTGTTTGTAGCCTACCTGTGAGGGATTGAAACGGGCGAGCTGTAGTTCCAGCATTTCCAGCAGAGCTTGTTTGTAGCCTACCTGTGAGGGATTGAAACTTGTGCCTGTCAATCTAACCAGCACGGGCTGATTGGGTTTGTAGCCTACCTGTGAGGGATTGAAACAACCCATCACCCTGCGCCGCTGGCTGAGGCGCTGGCGTTTATAGCCTACCTGTGAGGGATTGAAACCAGGCACGGCGAAGTCGCCTGCAGGCGCGTAGCCCCATGTTTGTAGCCTACCTGTGAGGGATTGAAACACGGCCCCAGTCTGTACTGCTTGAGCCATGCCACCAGTTTGTAGCCTACCTGTGAGGGATTGAAACTCGGGTGCAGCAGCAGATGATCACGCGATTCGGGCTGTTTGTAGCCTACCTGTGAGGGATTGAAACGCTGCACGCGCGTCCAACCGCGCCGACGACGCTCTCGTTTGTAGCCTACCTGTGAGGGATTGAAACCGAACTGACTGCAAAGATTTCATTCAGTCGGGGAGTGGTTTGTAGCCTACCTGTGAGGGATTGAAACCGGGCGATTATCCCGATAAAGGCGTTTCCATCACAGGTTTGTAGCCTACCTGTGAGGGATTGAAACCGCGTCAGACTCCCCCTCAGCCCCTGCTGATTCTCGTTTGTAGCCTACCTGTGAGGGATTGAAACCAGGTGCGCGTTGTAGTTGACGGCGTATGTGCCGTGTTTGTAGCCTACCTGTGAGGGATTGAAACCACTTCGGGCTATGCTCTCTCGCGCGAGGTGGAGTAGTTTGTAGCCTACCTGTGAGGGATTGAAACCAAGGCGAACGATAAACTCGTGGCGTAGTAGCTCTGTTTGTAGCCTACCTGTGAGGGATTGAAACTATCGTGTAGCCGCTCGCTTGGAACCGCCACACGAAGTTTGTAGCCTACCTGTGAGGGATTGAAACACGCGAATTTTGGTCTCTCGGATTGGATGGGGATGGTTTGTAGCCTACCTGTGAGGGATTGAAACCGCGCAGTCGCCCTTCGCCCTCTTGCAAGATGCAGACCAGGTTTGT
>JANXBN010000065.1 GCA_025060635.1 Candidatus Kryptonium sp.
AACAAAGAACGGAATATATGCTATAATTAACGACAAAATGTTTCAATCCCTCACAGGTGCGATTCAAACATACGGAAGTGTCAGGATTTTTAGCTGGGAACACGCGTTTCAATCCCTCACAGGTGCGATTCAAACAAACAAAAACTTCAAAACAGCTATGATAAAAATGGAGTTTCAATCCCTCACAGGTGCGATTCAAACTTATGCTTGATGTTGTTAAAATGCGGGCAAGGCTATTGTTTCAATCCCTCACAGGTGCGATTCAAACAACGCAAAAATTTTTAAGAACTTTTGTAATCTCTCTCGTTTCAATCCCTCACAGGTGCGATTCAAACAGAGAAGATAAAGATAAAAAAGAAGAAATAAGCAATTGTTTCAATCCCTCACAGGTGCGATTCAAACTCTTTAACGCTTTCATTAAATTCTGCGTGCCTTTCCCGTTTCAATCCCTCACAGGTGCGATTCAAACGAAACGATTGTGAGTAATTTGAAAGATAAAGATTTTGGTTTCAATCCCTCACAGGTGCGATTCAAACAAATTTATCGTTTTTATGGTTTTTAAATAACCATATCCGTTTCAATCCCTCACAGGTGCGATTCAAACAAGGATAAGGCGAAGATGGAGTTATACACTAAAACTATGTTGGATTTGATGAACAAGATGGAGGTAGATGCTGTAGATTTTGCAAATTTGTTGATGATATATGTAGCGGATTTGATGCAGGTATGTGTGAAGGTAGCTTGTGAGCAGACGGATTTATTTAATGTTTTGTTGGAGAAGGAAAAGGAGGAAAGTATAGATGAGATAACGATTGCGAATTTGGTTATAAGTTTGATTGAGACTTTGAAAAACAAAGGTTATGAAGTTAAAGTAGATGGAAATCAAAATATGGAGGGTAAATATGAAGCCTAGTGAGGTTTTAAGGGTAAGTGAAAGTTTAAAGCTTGTAGGTCGTCCTATTGCGTATTATCCTGTTATTGCGAATGTTGTTGGTTCTGTTGTTGCGACTGTGTTTTTGTGTCAGTTTTTGTATTGGCAGGGTAAGGAGAATAAGGAAAATGGAGGGTGGATTTATAAGACTATGGAGGAGATAAAGGAGGAGACGGGTCTTTCAAGGAGCGAGCAGGAGACGGCGAGGAAAAGGTTGAAGGAGTTGGGTATATTAGAGGAGAAACGAGAAGGTCTGCCAGCGAGGCTGTTTTATAAGTTTAATTGGGAAAAGTTAGATGAACTAATCTACCAACACTACCTCAATAACGCACCCAAAGAGGGGGATGTTGCAAACAAGAA
>JANXBN010000066.1 GCA_025060635.1 Candidatus Kryptonium sp.
AATTGAGGTTTCAATCCCTCACAGGTGCGATTCAAACAAAGATTATTCATATGATGATTTTCATAACTTTAGTTTCAATCCCTCACAGGTGCGATTCAAACGCAACCTTACGATTTTGTTAACTTTGATTTTAATTAGTTTCAATCCCTCACAGGTGCGATTCAAACTCAGACGAAAAGATAATATCACTTTACAATCCAAAAGTTTCAATCCCTCACAGGTGCGATTCAAACACTGGATTGCGTGGTGCACGTGCATTTATGAACGAAGTTTCAATCCCTCACAGGTGCGATTCAAACCCAATGAGTAAAAAGATAAAATTAGTAAAAATAGAGTTTCAATCCCTCACAGGTGCGATTCAAACCCCAGACTAGTTTTTAATGTAAATTGGCAAATGATGTTTCAATCCCTCACAGGTGCGATTCAAACTGTTTCTGGAAATACAAAATTTATAAATTTAAATATGTTTCAATCCCTCACAGGTGCGATTCAAACATAAAATTTTGCTATACAACGAACATCGGGATGAATAGTTTCAATCCCTCACAGGTGCGATTCAAACATAAACCAAGATCAAAATTTGAAGTATATAACGATATGTTTCAATCCCTCACAGGTGCGATTCAAACAACATTGGTGCGAAGTTTACTGAAATTGCTAAAACGGGTTTCAATCCCTCACAGGTGCGATTCAAACTAAGAAAAAAAGAAATAAAACTTGAAGGATTTGAAGTGTTTCAATCCCTCACAGGTGCGATTCAAACTGGTTGAAATTCTTAATCAGTTAAAAGAATTGATGAAGTTTCAATCCCTCACAGGTGCGATTCAAACTTTTCACTTAAACAACAGACTTAACAAAAACTTAGTTTCAATCCCTCACAGGTGCGATTCAAACTAAGCAATTCAATAAGTGAAGTATCCAAAGATTCTTGTTTCAATCCCTCACAGGTGCGATTCAAACCTAAAGCTTTTGGATTAAGCGGAATTTTTACAGAAGAGTTTCAATCCCTCACAGGTGCGATTCAAACCTAAAGCTTTTGGATTAAGCGGAATTTTTACAGAAGAGTTTCAATCCCTCACAGGTGCGATTCAAACAATCTCAATTATATTTTTGTTTACAGCTATGACATGTTTCAATCCCTCACAGGTGCGATTCAAACATTACGAATTTCAGCTGTGCGGTATTTGTAAAGTTATGTTTCAATCCCTCACAGGTGCGATTCAAACAAATGTTTGAAAAACCCGCAGGACGTTATTACGTTCGTTTCAATCCCTCACAGGTGC
>JANXBN010000067.1 GCA_025060635.1 Candidatus Kryptonium sp.
AGGGATTGAAACGTGGGTAGATTTCCTACCCACTCTAAGATGACAAAGTTTGAATCGCACCTGTGAGGGATTGAAACATAAGATAACAATTAAAATTTTTTTCATAGAAATTTAGTTTGAATCGCACCTGTGAGGGATTGAAACTTCTGTATCAGCAATTTTTTTATTTCAAGAGTGTCATGTTTGAATCGCACCTGTGAGGGATTGAAACTTAAACAACACAAGTGTTTTATCCATAAATTTCCAGGTTTGAATCGCACCTGTGAGGGATTGAAACGAGGTTAAAAAAATGTTGGTTCAGAATGGTAAACACGGTTTGAATCGCACCTGTGAGGGATTGAAACTCGTCTTTTAATATCAAGTGTCCATAGAAATAATACTGTTTGAATCGCACCTGTGAGGGATTGAAACCAGAATATAATAGCGTCCCACAGGAACCTCAAAAACTGTTTGAATCGCACCTGTGAGGGATTGAAACATTGGCTCAAGAAATTTTTGCTGTTTAAGGGAAAAAGTTTGAATCGCACCTGTGAGGGATTGAAACTTTTCTCTTCAACTACACGCTCACTATGCGAAAATAAGTTTGAATCGCACCTGTGAGGGATTGAAACGCAACATTAAGCATAGCTTTCCGTCAAAGATTTCAAGTGTTTGAATCGCACCTGTGAGGGATTGAAACTCAGCGATGATATTTAAATACATAAGTGATAACCTCGTTTGAATCGCACCTGTGAGGGATTGAAACGGATAAAAAATTAGCAGAACATCTGGCACCTCAACTTGTTTGAATCGCACCTGTGAGGGATTGAAACATGGTGTAAAGAAAATATGGCATATTGTTTTAGAATTTGTTTGAATCGCACCTGTGAGGGATTGAAACTTTTTGTAACTTTCAGATGGCCGTATCCGTGCCTAAGGTTTGAATCGCACCTGTGAGGGATTGAAACTGTTGCCTGAACGAATAAATTTGCACAATATCATTAAGTTTGAATCGCACCTGTGAGGGATTGAAACAACTGCTTCTTTTTTACATTATAAATTGCCTTAATTGTTTGAATCGCACCTGTGAGGGATTGAAACAAATCCTTTTCCTTCAAATCCTTGATACTTTGATTATGTTTGAATCGCACCTGTGAGGGATTGAAACAGGATAGGGCGTTTTTGAGGCAGTTTTTCAGAAAAATGTTTGAATCGCACCTGTGAGGGATTGAAACACAAAAACTTTACGAAATTTACCAGTTTCAAGATTTTTGTTTGAATC
>JANXBN010000068.1 GCA_025060635.1 Candidatus Kryptonium sp.
GCACTAAACTAGGAAACGGTTATTTTTATGTTAGTTTCAATCCCTCACAGGTGCGATTCAAACACGCATCACTTACGACAGGCATCGGCTGACCATATTGTTTCAATCCCTCACAGGTGCGATTCAAACATGGAATATATTTAATCGTTGACAATAACTATGAAATTGTTTCAATCCCTCACAGGTGCGATTCAAACGCAGGCGTTTGCACAAGCTTTGAATACAATTCTTCGTTTCAATCCCTCACAGGTGCGATTCAAACTAATGGAAATTTTTTCCCTTAAACAGCAAAAATTTCTGTTTCAATCCCTCACAGGTGCGATTCAAACGGAAACAAGGTGTTGAATTGAAAGAGCAAGCTGTTGCGTTTCAATCCCTCACAGGTGCGATTCAAACTAATTGATTTATTTTCCTTTATTGAGGTATAATTTGTGTTTCAATCCCTCACAGGTGCGATTCAAACAAAGATTAACATTTAATCTCAATGAAATGTTCACGTTTCAATCCCTCACAGGTGCGATTCAAACTAGACTAAAAAATTGTATTGTAATTGCACATTTTAATTCGTTTCAATCCCTCACAGGTGCGATTCAAACGAATATAATAGCGTCCCACAGGAACCTCAAAAACTTGTTTCAATCCCTCACAGGTGCGATTCAAACTGAGGATTAATTGAAAAGGCAGGTGCGGTAAAACTACGTTTCAATCCCTCACAGGTGCGATTCAAACACAAAAGAATGAGTTACCGTGAATAAAAAAATACAATGTTTCAATCCCTCACAGGTGCGATTCAAACGTATTTGATGCAAAATTATGTCTTATGTTGCTTAAACAGTTTCAATCCCTCACAGGTGCGATTCAAACCAAAGTTAACCTTCAAAAAATCCTGGTGAAGAATCTCAGTTTCAATCCCTCACAGGTGCGATTCAAACAGAAAATGGTGTTACAAAACGGAAAGTTTGTTCTCCGTTTCAATCCCTCACAGGTGCGATTCAAACATTTCGCAGAATATAATAGCGTCCCACAGGAATCTCAGTTTCAATCCCTCACAGGTGCGATTCAAACACTGCACCTGCCTTATTTTTTTGTCCCATTTTGTGTTTCAATCCCTCACAGGTGCGATTCAAACTTCTTCAACTTCATACATAAATCTCAGGAATTTTTGTTTCAATCCCTCACAGGTGCGATTCAAACTTAATGGAACTTATTTGCTAGAACATCCCTTCCCAAGTTTCAATCCCTCACAGGTGCGAT
>JANXBN010000069.1 GCA_025060635.1 Candidatus Kryptonium sp.
AATTTTGTTTTGTTTCAATTGTTCACTGGTGGGATTAAAACTTTATGACAAGATGGAAATTTATTCATTTGTGAATGAGTTTCAATCCCTCACAGGTGCGATTCAAACATTATGTGTTAAGAAACGGAATATATGCTATAATTAAGTTTCAATCCCTCACAGGTGCGATTCAAACAAAAGTGGTTTGGCCTTTCCTATAAGGGAAAGGCACCTGTTTCAATCCCTCACAGGTGCGATTCAAACACAAAAATGTCACTTTTAATATAAATTATCAAATAATGTTTCAATCCCTCACAGGTGCGATTCAAACTTGATGAAACACTGACATTGTTTGAAGGGGTTTATTTATTGTTTCAATCCCTCACAGGTGCGATTCAAACAAAGAAAGTGTTTGAATCTCAAATAGGACGCTATTAGTTTCAATCCCTCACAGGTGCGATTCAAACATATTGTCCGATGTTTGAAGTGAAAAGTGATAGAATGTTTCAATCCCTCACAGGTGCGATTCAAACATTGAACCGATTGAGAAGCCATTAAAGTTTATGTAGTTTCAATCCCTCACAGGTGCGATTCAAACTTTGGTTAGTATTGTTATGTTGGCTTTTAATGCGTTGTTTCAATCCCTCACAGGTGCGATTCAAACTTGACCCTCCTGACGTTTTGTTGATGTTTTATCCCTGGTTTCAATCCCTCACAGGTGCGATTCAAACACTAAAGGATGATAAGTTTACTGTGATGAAAATTTTGGTTTCAATCCCTCACAGGTGCGATTCAAACCACGGCTACTTAAAAACCATTAAAACAATAAATCTAGTTTCAATCCCTCACAGGTGCGATTCAAACTTAGTGATAGTTTTGCAACAGTTGTGTATGAAATTAAGTTTCAATCCCTCACAGGTGCGATTCAAACAAGTTCTAGACGGCGAATTGTTTAAAAATGGTCATTGTTTCAATCCCTCACAGGTGCGATTCAAACAAAAATGTGAAATGGGAACACATTGAAGAATTGGTAATGTTTCAATCCCTCACAGGTGCGATTCAAACCCTTTTCATTCAAAAACTTCAATTTTTCAGTAAAAGTTTCAATCCCTCACAGGTGCGATTCAAACATGTTTTGCAAAGCATTGCAAAGCATTGCAAAGCAAGTTTCAATCCCTCACAGGTGCGATTCAAACGTTTAATGCTCCTCAAGTCTGGATATGGTTATTTGAGTTTCAATCC
>JANXBN010000070.1 GCA_025060635.1 Candidatus Kryptonium sp.
AACTAAAAGAATAGCTCGCGGCGTATCATCAACTGAAAATTCCGTATACAGGATTTTATAATCTTTTCTTTCGGGCTTATAAGCAATTCTGAAAATATCATTAATGGTTTCAATTTCAAGTTTTTGGGTTTGATCTATCAAAGCATAAATTATATCATAAAATCTTGGAAGATAATTAGAGTATTTTATTTTTTCACACCAATCATAAGTCTCGTAGACGAGGATCTCATCCTTTGGATGGATTAAAGGAGATAGCGTAAGCCACTGATAAAAATAATCGGGCAACGGCTGTTTGTAAGGTTCATTAGGTTTGTTTTGCTCAACAAAATTTTTTATGTCCTCAATTTCCTGTTGTATTATTGGATCAAGGTGATCAGTTCCGAACTGTTCATAGTCCTGATTAAAGTTTTCGTATCTATTATCACCACGAGCCATTATATCAAGCAAGATTAAAACTGGCGAATCATTTATATATTCAAGTCGCGTGATGATTCTGAATTTCCTCATTCTTTTTTTAAGATATGGACCGTGGCGATCAAGAATTTTCGTTATTCGGTATGGTTCGGATGACTGGACAGATTTTATAAACTCTTCTATTTCTTTATCAAATCCTCTAGGAATACTTCTTTTGAAATTTTGAGTTTCATAGACAAGAACCATTTTTGCCCCCTTGAGTTTGTTTCAATAGAGTTTTATTAACTTAACAAAATAAAAAGTGTTAAAACCCTGAATCTTTTTTAAATAGAAAACGATCAAGAAAATGTCAAGAGGGATAATGGCTTCAATCCCTCATCCCTAAGGGATCCCTTCGGGACAGGTGCGATTCAAACAATCAACAGATTCAAAAAATCGTTGAGTTGTTTAATGTTTCAATCCCTCACAGGTGCGATTCAAACTTTTAACGATGAAGTGGACTTGTATTCTGTAAAATTGTTTCAATCCCTCACAGGTGCGATTCAAACTATGTTATATTTGAGTATTACGACGGCGAAAAAATGGTTTCAATCCCTCACAGGTGCGATTCAAACGTTTTACCAAGTGCCGAAAGCGTTGCGAATTATATATGTTTCAATCCCTCACAGGTGCGATTCAAACATTTTTTGAAAAATATGTCTATGAAATTTCATTGCCGTTTCAATCCCTCACAGGTGCGATTC
>JANXBN010000071.1 GCA_025060635.1 Candidatus Kryptonium sp.
GTTTGAATCGCACCTGTGAGGGATTGAAACTTGATTGTGTTTTTCAAGTCTTTGTTTATCTTTATCGTTTGAATCGCACCTGTGAGGGATTGAAACTTAAATACAAGCAATTCAATAAAAGGACAATTAAGTTTGAATCGCACCTGTGAGGGATTGAAACGTTGCAACTACATCCCAATACAATTTATCATACTTCTGTTTGAATCGCACCTGTGAGGGATTGAAACTTATATTTTTCAAATTGAACATTCTCAATAGCATTAGTTTGAATCGCACCTGTGAGGGATTGAAACATTTGCTTTAGATTGCTAATGAAAAGCTTGTTCCTAGTTTGAATCGCACCTGTGAGGGATTGAAACTCTTTTGGGGGTTCGTTGACAATTTCATACTCATAGGTTTGAATCGCACCTGTGAGGGATTGAAACACAATTTTAATGCTTCCCTTGTTGAGCCCGCCTGAGTTTGAATCGCACCTGTGAGGGATTGAAACACAGCTATCACATAAAAGTAGTTACCATCTCTTAATGTTTGAATCGCACCTGTGAGGGATTGAAACCAGTTCAATTGTTTGCCAATTTACACTAAAAATTATTGTTTGAATCGCACCTGTGAGGGATTGAAACTTCCGCAAGACATAATAACGTCCAACTGGAGCTTCAAGTTTGAATCGCACCTGTGAGGGATTGAAACTAGCGTAAAAAAAGTAGTTATCTTTTATTTCAACTCCCGTTTGAATCGCACCTGTGAGGGATTGAAACTTTTGAATTACTAGCTTTTTTATTTCAAAATTGTTATGTTTGAATCGCACCTGTGAGGGATTGAAACAAAATTTTCTTTTTCGGATTGTAAACAGCCACTATCTTGTTTGAATCGCACCTGTGAGGGATTGAAACTTGAAAAAATTTCCGCAGTGTCATTAAAATATAATTTGTTTGAATCGCACCTGTGAGGGATTGAAACGTGGGGGTAAAACATCAATAGCACGTCTGGAGGGTGTTTGAATCGCACCTGTGAGGGATTGAAACCAAACTGATTATTTGATAATTTACGTTGAAAGTGATGTTTGAATCGCACCTGTGAGGGATTGAAACTTGATTGTGTTTTTCAAGTCTTTGTTTATCTTTATCGTTTGAATCGC
>JANXBN010000072.1 GCA_025060635.1 Candidatus Kryptonium sp.
GGATTGAAACTGCTTTACAACTATTGATTTTATTTCATTAAATACAGTTTGAATCGCACCTGTGAGGGATTGAAACTTTTTACATTGTAAACTAATCTGATTCTCTCTTCTCGTTTGAATCGCACCTGTGAGGGATTGAAACAGAATTTCAATCTTATCACGGCTTACGGTTATACAAGTTTGAATCGCACCTGTGAGGGATTGAAACAGAACCTCAATTTTATCGTGCCTTATAGCCATAATAGTTTGAATCGCACCTGTGAGGGATTGAAACTTATACGAGAAAATTTCTGGAGTATCATTGAAAAAAGTTTGAATCGCACCTGTGAGGGATTGAAACCAGATTTGCTATTGTTTCTTCTTTATCTTCTCTTAAAGTTTGAATCGCACCTGTGAGGGATTGAAACATTCAATTAATTTCCAATTTACAGTGAAAGCAATAGTGTTTGAATCGCACCTGTGAGGGATTGAAACGACGATTAAATTCTTCAAGCTTCTTGCGATAATACTCGTTTGAATCGCACCTGTGAGGGATTGAAACTTTTTACGTTATAAATTGCTTTAATTTTGGGGTCTGGTTTGAATCGCACCTGTGAGGGATTGAAACTCTTTTTGGGTTGTAAACCATTAAAATCTTTTCGTGTTTGAATCGCACCTGTGAGGGATTGAAACTTTGGGTGGAAAAAAACGTTGAATTCTTGCGTGGGGTTTGAATCGCACCTGTGAGGGATTGAAACTTATTGTTTACAAAATTGAAAAAAATAAAGGTTATTAGTTTGAATCGCACCTGTGAGGGATTGAAACAATTTTTTTCAACCGGTCTGAGAAACTCTTGCTGTTGGTTTGAATCGCACCTGTGAGGGATTGAAACTTTTCCAGTGTAAATCAAATGCTTCATTTACAATCTTGTTTGAATCGCACCTGTGAGGGATTGAAACACAAAACCATTAAAACAATAAATCTAAAAACAAAAAAGTTTGAATCGCACCTGTGAGGGATTGAAACTCTTTTTTATCTTCATCTTTTCTCAAAAATTTTAAATGTTTGAATCGCACCTGTGAGGGATTGAAACATTAAACAACTCAACGATTTTTTGAATCTGTTGATTGTTTGAATCGC
>JANXBN010000073.1 GCA_025060635.1 Candidatus Kryptonium sp.
GTCATTTTTAGTTTGAATCGCACCTGTGAGGGATTGAAACAGCTTGAAATTTTAAGGTTAAGCAAGGAATTAAAAACAGTTTGAATCGCACCTGTGAGGGATTGAAACGCATTGATTGCAAAATAACAGGATATAAACTCAACGTTTGAATCGCACCTGTGAGGGATTGAAACGTTCCTTCCATCTCAATTGTTTTCCAATTTACACTAGTTTGAATCGCACCTGTGAGGGATTGAAACTTTCAATAATTTGATAATTTACAGCGAAACTGATACTTTGTTTGAATCGCACCTGTGAGGGATTGAAACAAAAAATTTCAGGATTATCAGCAAAATACAACTTGTTTGAATCGCACCTGTGAGGGATTGAAACTCATCAATTATGTTTAAGTACATATGCCCTTCCTTTGTTTGAATCGCACCTGTGAGGGATTGAAACTATGGTAATTTGAATGAAAAATTGGAAGAAGTGATTTGTTTGAATCGCACCTGTGAGGGATTGAAACAGCTTTAAAAGAACATCTCCTGGAGGGGTTCCTACCCGTTTGAATCGCACCTGTGAGGGATTGAAACATATCATATGATTAAAAAACAAATATTCATTTCTTTTGTTTGAATCGCACCTGTGAGGGATTGAAACTGTAATTAACATCTGAAACCCAATAAGGTTTAAACTGTTTGAATCGCACCTGTGAGGGATTGAAACTTTGGCCGCAATATCTTGCGACCGTTTTCCAACTCACGTTTGAATCGCACCTGTGAGGGATTGAAACAAGAATAAATCAAATGCGGCTTGTCAACAAGCAAGTTTGAATCGCACCTGTGAGGGATTGAAACAGGAAACGATAGTTATGTAGTTGATGAATTAAGAAAATGTTTGAATCGCACCTGTGAGGGATTGAAACAGGCTGGGAGAAGCGATAGAAAAAAACAGAGTTTTGGGTTTGAATCGCACCTGTGAGGGATTGAAACTAAGGTTGCAATTTATTCCAACAAGCTTTTTCAGCTTGTTTGAATCGCACCTGTGAGGGATTGAAACTTTGATATAAGGTTCAAATACATCTTATTTCTCCTTTTGTTTGAATCGCACCTGTGAGGGATTGAAACAAAATATAATTAG
>JANXBN010000074.1 GCA_025060635.1 Candidatus Kryptonium sp.
GGATTGAAACTATTTTGTTTTTGATAGATTTATTATTTTTATGACTTGTTTGAATCGCACCTGTGAGGGATTGAAACATTTGATTTTGAAACTCTTCTTTCAACTGCTTAATCTGGTTTGAATCGCACCTGTGAGGGATTGAAACTTTGTTTTATTTCTTCTATTCTTTCTTCATCAACGTTGTTTGAATCGCACCTGTGAGGGATTGAAACTTGCACTATACCTTGAGATATCTCCCCAGTTTCTTGGTTTGAATCGCACCTGTGAGGGATTGAAACTTTATTATTTTTCTCATTATTTTTATTTTTTTGTTTGTTTGAATCGCACCTGTGAGGGATTGAAACTTTGGGATTATAAACAACCAATATTTTTTCCGCATCAGTTTGAATCGCACCTGTGAGGGATTGAAACGCGGGCAGATTTCCTATCCACTCTAAAAATACATACTTGTTTGAATCGCACCTGTGAGGGATTGAAACGAACATCAGGTGGCTCAACCTGATACTCAAATTTTAGTTTGAATCGCACCTGTGAGGGATTGAAACATAAATTTATCAAAAATAAAAGAAGGAGAATGAGATGTTTGAATCGCACCTGTGAGGGATTGAAACGTTTAAATGAATAAATTTCTGGGACATCATTAAAAAAGTTTGAATCGCACCTGTGAGGGATTGAAACACTTTAATAAGAACGTCTCCTGGAGGGGTTCCTACCCGTTTGAATCGCACCTGTGAGGGATTGAAACGAAGTTGAAGTGAAATCAAAAACAAAAAATGGAGACAAGTTTGAATCGCACCTGTGAGGGATTGAAACTTTTTCAACTCATCGTCCATCACCCAGTATTTGCCGTGTTTGAATCGCACCTGTGAGGGATTGAAACAAGGGTTTCACAAATTCTCCCTGCTTCATTGAAAAGAGTTTGAATCGCACCTGTGAGGGATTGAAACTTTTGAATGAAAAAACTTCTGCAATGTCATTAAAATGTTTGAATCGCACCTGTGAGGGATTGAAACTTCAGTTTGAAAACAATATAATTATTGCTTGATTCAGTTTGAATCGC
>JANXBN010000075.1 GCA_025060635.1 Candidatus Kryptonium sp.
GGGATTGAAACTTGGTTCCTCCATTTTGTTTTTGTTTGCTTCACTTTGTTTGAATCGCACCTGTGAGGGATTGAAACTTGGGCAGATTACTGGTCGTGCCATATTATTGCGGATTGTTTGAATCGCACCTGTGAGGGATTGAAACATCTTATCTTTAAACACACTAATAACATAAAAATAAGTTTGAATCGCACCTGTGAGGGATTGAAACTTATAATAAAATCAATATAAATATGCTCATTAAACATGTTTGAATCGCACCTGTGAGGGATTGAAACACTTGCTCAATTTGTTTAACACTATTAATGAATAACTGTTTGAATCGCACCTGTGAGGGATTGAAACGTGGGTAGACTTCCTACCCACTCCAAGTAAACAAACTTGTTTGAATCGCACCTGTGAGGGATTGAAACTTTTTTTGTTTTTAATTTTTTAATTTTACTTTTTTAAGTTTGAATCGCACCTGTGAGGGATTGAAACTGGCTCATTCTTTTGTTTTTTTAATTCATTTAGTCTGTTTGAATCGCACCTGTGAGGGATTGAAACTCAGAAGGGATATTGCCTATCCAATTGATCAAAACAGTTTGAATCGCACCTGTGAGGGATTGAAACTGGATATGGCAAGATTAAAGCGACAACTATATTATGTTTGAATCGCACCTGTGAGGGATTGAAACTATCTTTTAAGTTTGATCAAAAATTCTTTATGTTCCGTTTGAATCGCACCTGTGAGGGATTGAAACAAATGTAAAATGATTTTATATGAAAAAAGAATAAACAAGTTTGAATCGCACCTGTGAGGGATTGAAACTGTTTGCTGGTTTTCAGCAATCTTGTTTGCGGGCTCATGTTTGAATCGCACCTGTGAGGGATTGAAACAAAAACGGAGGTAGATGGTATAAGATGGGTTGAGGCGTTTGAATCGCACCTGTGAGGGATTGAAACGTTTTCTTTTAGGATCATAAATTACCTTAATTTCATGTTTGAATCGCACCTGTGAGGGATTGAAACAAGGAAATAATTGATTTAAATTAAAAACAAAAACAGGTTTGAATCG
>JANXBN010000076.1 GCA_025060635.1 Candidatus Kryptonium sp.
ATTCAAACGAGAATGAAGGGGAGGTATGATAGGTGCGGTTTATTGTTTCAATCCCTCACAGGTGCGATTCAAACAAAGAGGACAAAAGAGAAGAAACTATTGTGAGTAATTGTTTCAATCCCTCACAGGTGCGATTCAAACCGAAGAATTTAATAAAGCTGTTGAAAATGCTCGGCTGTTTCAATCCCTCACAGGTGCGATTCAAACTCCAAATCAATTTGTAGTTTTTCCATCACAACAACTGTTTCAATCCCTCACAGGTGCGATTCAAACAAATCAAGGCAGTTTATAACCCCAAGAGGAAAACATTGTTTCAATCCCTCACAGGTGCGATTCAAACATATGTTATAATAATTTTCTTCAAGCTCTGGATATGTTTCAATCCCTCACAGGTGCGATTCAAACGAGACGTAATGATTAAGTTGAGTGAGTTAAAAAATAAGTTTCAATCCCTCACAGGTGCGATTCAAACTATTTTATCCTTATAAAAACATTACTTTCAGTATAAATGTTTCAATCCCTCACAGGTGCGATTCAAACCTACTTTTACGCTGTGAGTATAACTCCTTCAAAAATGTTTCAATCCCTCACAGGTGCGATTCAAACAGTATATGAAGTGAGAAAATATGTGCCGCACGTTGATAGTTTCAATCCCTCACAGGTGCGATTCAAACTTGAATGAGTTAAAACAAAATTTTAAGTCCTCAAAGTTTCAATCCCTCACAGGTGCGATTCAAACTTGTGCAAGGGGGCAAATATGTCCTCCTGGAATGGCAGTTTCAATCCCTCACAGGTGCGATTCAAACTTGCTTGAGTCAAGCAATAACTATTTAGTTTTTAAACGTTTCAATCCCTCACAGGTGCGATTCAAACCAAGCCTTGTGGGACAGATGGGGTTTGAAGTGTTTCGGTGTTTCAATCCCTCACAGGTGCGATTCAAACAGGAGGAACTAGACCATGTATTTAAATATTATATTGTTTCAATCCCTCACAGGTGCGATTCAAACAAAATAGTTTCAATTTATAATCCGAAAAAGAGACAGTTGTTTCAATC
>JANXBN010000077.1 GCA_025060635.1 Candidatus Kryptonium sp.
TTAGGGATTGAAACGGTAGTAGAAGAAATGGTTATTTGGATTTTTTGGCTGTTTGAATCGCACCTGTGAGGGATTGAAACTCACTTCTCAGATACTTTGCATATTTTTGCCTCAGTGTTTGAATCGCACCTGTGAGGGATTGAAACATGCTAATCACAAAAACTCTCAAAAACTTCTGCGTGTTTGAATCGCACCTGTGAGGGATTGAAACTTTAAACAAAGAGATTTTCTTAAACCATTACAGAAATGTTTGAATCGCACCTGTGAGGGATTGAAACCCTGATAGTTCACACTAAAACTGATACTCTTATAGGGTTTGAATCGCACCTGTGAGGGATTGAAACTTGGTTCCTCCATTATTTTGTTTTTGTTTTCACTTCAAGTTTGAATCGCACCTGTGAGGGATTGAAACTTTTCTTAACCTCAAAATTGTCCTTAAGTATCACAGTTTGAATCGCACCTGTGAGGGATTGAAACAAGTAACAATAAACACAACTTACCATCAAGAATCTCAGTTTGAATCGCACCTGTGAGGGATTGAAACGCGGGCGGATTTCCCGCCCACTCTAAAAGTACGTGTGTTTGAATCGCACCTGTGAGGGATTGAAACGTGTTTTCAACGCACCTTTGTTTTAATTCGTTAAGCTTGTTTGAATCGCACCTGTGAGGGATTGAAACTATACAAATTTTAAAGGCTTCTCAATCCCTTTGAGAAGTTTGAATCGCACCTGTGAGGGATTGAAACATGCTAACAACAAATGTTCTTAGATATTTTTGCGTTTGTTTGAATCGCACCTGTGAGGGATTGAAACTTAAAATACAATTTCATCATTTCTTTTTTCCTTTTTGGTTTGAATCGCACCTGTGAGGGATTGAAACAAGCTCATAAATTCTTCAATTCTCTTTGAGTATTCAAGTTTGAATCGCACCTGTGAGGGATTGAAACTTATTGTTTACAAAATGAGAAAAAAAATAAAGGATAGTTTGAATCGCACCTGTGAGGGATTGAAACAAGGGTTTAACAAAATTTCCTGTTTTAAACGAAA
>JANXBN010000078.1 GCA_025060635.1 Candidatus Kryptonium sp.
TATTTAAGTGTGTGATTTGCAGTGTTTGAAGTATTGTTTTACCCTGGGTTTGAATCGCACCTGTGAGGGATTGAAACCATAAGCACACAATTGCACAATTGCACAATCGCACTAGTTTGAATCGCACCTGTGAGGGATTGAAACTTGTTTAAACGAGAACATTTCTACAACATCATTAAAGTTTGAATCGCACCTGTGAGGGATTGAAACAGGATGTTAAGATACATCGTATTATTTCTGTTTGAATCGCACCTGTGAGGGATTGAAACAATATTGCAATTCACAAAGCCCATCCTTAATCAATAAGTTTGAATCGCACCTGTGAGGGATTGAAACTTTTTATTCAAAATCCTTTTCCGAAATTTTGACTGAGTTTGAATCGCACCTGTGAGGGATTGAAACGTGCATTAGGAATTAATACATAACTTGAAAAACTAGTTTGAATCGCACCTGTGAGGGATTGAAACTGTTTTTGTTTTAATTCTTCTATTTTTAACAGTATATGTTTGAATCGCACCTGTGAGGGATTGAAACTATAGAAGACTTTGAAGAAACGGTTGATGAAACAATGAGTTTGAATCGCACCTGTGAGGGATTGAAACTAAATTTCGTGTTCAACCTTTACGTCGGGGTGCCCAAGTTTGAATCGCACCTGTGAGGGATTGAAACTTTAATATTTTGTTTTTAATCAAACGACGATTCCATGTTTGAATCGCACCTGTGAGGGATTGAAACTTGGAAAGGCGTTCCAATTTCTTTCACATTTTATACAAGTTTGAATCGCACCTGTGAGGGATTGAAACGGACAGTAGCTTGTATCAACTGGTTTCCATAACTTTGTTTGAATCGCACCTGTGAGGGATTGAAACTTGGCTTTGGAGGGGGCTTGAAGATGAGTGAAAAATAGTTTGAATCGCACCTGTGAGGGATTGAAACCATCCAATATCTCAATTTCGTCTCTTTTTACAACAGTTTGAATCGCACCTGTGAGGGATTGAAACGAAATTTTGACTGTGGATTCTTCTCTTTTTTCGCT
>JANXBN010000079.1 GCA_025060635.1 Candidatus Kryptonium sp.
CGATTCAAACACGAAATATGGGGTAAATAATAACATACCACCAATTTGTTTCAATCCCTCACAGGTGCGATTCAAACTATGCCATAGCCATAAATCGTGATAAAGTTGAAATTTTAGAGTTTCAATCCCTCACAGGTGCGATTCAAACCCTTTTTGTTACTTTGCTGTGCTGTGCTGTGTTTTGCTAGTTTCAATCCCTCACAGGTGCGATTCAAACGAAATTGGCAAGAAGTTTGGGCTTGTTAATGATATTGAGTTTCAATCCCTCACAGGTGCGATTCAAACACTATTGATATTTTATCCCCACAAAAAAATTATTTTGTTTCAATCCCTCACAGGTGCGATTCAAACTATTATGTTCTTGCACTGTTCAAATTGCCTCCATCTTCGTTTCAATCCCTCACAGGTGCGATTCAAACTTTTAAGCACGTAAAACTTCCCCACTGGAGCCTCAAGTTTCAATCCCTCACAGGTGCGATTCAAACAAAATTAATTAAAAAGGCAAGTGCGGTAGTTTTACCGGTTTCAATCCCTCACAGGTGCGATTCAAACTCTAAAAACCATAAAAACAATAACAATCAAAAATAAGTTTCAATCCCTCACAGGTGCGATTCAAACATGGCACCATTCCAGGGGATGTAATACTGAAAATAAAGTTTCAATCCCTCACAGGTGCGATTCAAACGGTGATTGAAATGGAAGGTACTAAAATAAAAGATAAGTTTCAATCCCTCACAGGTGCGATTCAAACCCTATCATCAAATTACCTTTACTGTAAATTGGAAACTAATGTTTCAATCCCTCACAGGTGCGATTCAAACAAAAGCTACTAGTACAAAACGGAAAATTTGTTTTCCGTTTCAATCCCTCACAGGTGCGATTCAAACGATGAAAGAATAACTGCAATCTACGACCCCAAAAGAGTTTCAATCCCTCACAGGTGCGATTCAAACGTAATCCAAGCTCTCAATTTCAGCTGGCAATATAGTTTCAATCCCTCACAGGTGCGATTAA
>JANXBN010000080.1 GCA_025060635.1 Candidatus Kryptonium sp.
GTTTGAATCGCACCTGTGAGGGATTGAAACTCAAAATCAAGATTCATAAACTCATAAACATTTTCTGGTTTGAATCGCACCTGTGAGGGATTGAAACATTACTTCATCCTCAAGTGCCCAGTATGCAGTTTTTGTTTGAATCGCACCTGTGAGGGATTGAAACTTTAAATACTTTGCATACTTTTGTCGCAATTTCCTGTTTGAATCGCACCTGTGAGGGATTGAAACGAGACAATATTTAGATACATAATTTTACTCCTCCTGTTTGAATCGCACCTGTGAGGGATTGAAACAGATTATCATATATAGCAATATATATGCCGTTCTTTGTTTGAATCGCACCTGTGAGGGATTGAAACATGAGTTTTCCCTCTTTAAGGGAAAACATTTCTACAGTGTTTGAATCGCACCTGTGAGGGATTGAAACTTCTAATTTCATACTTATCATCAATAACTAGATATAGTTTGAATCGCACCTGTGAGGGATTGAAACACCAACAACGAAGCTGATTCGAGGAAACGAATAAAAGTTTGAATCGCACCTGTGAGGGATTGAAACGTTTTTGAGAAGAATTGAAAAATTAACAACAAGTGAAGTTTGAATCGCACCTGTGAGGGATTGAAACTTGCGCGCGAAAACGCATTACGCAATCTTGATAAAAAGTTTGAATCGCACCTGTGAGGGATTGAAACTAGGATTGTAAACCATCACAATTTTGTCATCATTTAGTTTGAATCGCACCTGTGAGGGATTGAAACATATAATTATTGCTTGATTCAAGCAAGTAAACAATAGTTTGAATCGCACCTGTGAGGGATTGAAACTAATCTCAAAATTGTCCTTAAGTATCACAATATATAGTTTGAATCGCACCTGTGAGGGATTGAAACTTTAAATTAACTTGCAACTTTTCTAGAACTATTCGGGGGTTTGAATCGCACCTGTGAGGGATTGAAACCTGTTAATGGGTTGTTAATTGCAGTGTTTAAGTGAGTTTGAATCGCA
>JANXBN010000081.1 GCA_025060635.1 Candidatus Kryptonium sp.
ATTCAAACAAAAATCTTGAAACTGGTAAATTTCGTAAAGTTTTTGTGTTTCAATCCCTCACAGGTGCGATTCAAACAGAAGAAGAGGCAAGGGCTGAATTTATGGATTTAGTGTTTCAATCCCTCACAGGTGCGATTCAAACTTTACAACCCCAAGAAGAAAATGTTTGAGATCCCAGGTTTCAATCCCTCACAGGTGCGATTCAAACTTTGACATCGGTTTGATAGATAGACGCGGTATAACTAGTTTCAATCCCTCACAGGTGCGATTCAAACAACAAAAGGAGAAACCCAAATGAAGTTGTATTTTAAGTTTCAATCCCTCACAGGTGCGATTCAAACAAGATTGTATTCGTCAAGAACAAGCGGGAAATACTGGAGTTTCAATCCCTCACAGGTGCGATTCAAACTGCTTTATCGCCGAAGAGCTGGTTTAAAAATGTTATGTTTCAATCCCTCACAGGTGCGATTCAAACAAAGAAAAACTTTTGAAATTCCAGTGGGGAAGTTTTAGTTTCAATCCCTCACAGGTGCGATTCAAACATACGGATGTATAAAGATTTTTAGCTGGGAAAATTTGTTTCAATCCCTCACAGGTGCGATTCAAACTAGGAAAATTTTATGTATTGCGTAATGGAATATATTGTTTCAATCCCTCACAGGTGCGATTCAAACTCAGTGATGAAAAAGTAATATCAATCTACAATCCAAGTTTCAATCCCTCACAGGTGCGATTCAAACCTTTTTTTACGCTATGGCTATAAATCCTTCAAGACTGTTTCAATCCCTCACAGGTGCGATTCAAACTTTCCCACCTCCTTTAGTTTTAGATTCCCATTATTCGTTTCAATCCCTCACAGGTGCGATTCAAACAAAAATAACCATTTCCTAATTCAACCCCCTCTAATTGTTTCAATCCCTCACAGGTGCGATTCAAACATGGAGAGTAAAATATGTATTTAAATGTAATTAACGAGTTTCAATCCCTCACAGGTGCGATTCA
>JANXBN010000082.1 GCA_025060635.1 Candidatus Kryptonium sp.
GGATTGAAACATAACATCAAACAGAGTTTTCCGTCTAGGATTTCAATGTTTGAATCGCACCTGTGAGGGATTGAAACTTGTAAGCCTCTTTTTGTTTTTGTTTGCTTCACTTTAGTTTGAATCGCACCTGTGAGGGATTGAAACATTTTGTAAATAAACCTTAAAAATCCTTCAGTTGGTTGTTTGAATCGCACCTGTGAGGGATTGAAACGAAGTATATCCGGTTCTTGAATTTCATACATAAATCGTTTGAATCGCACCTGTGAGGGATTGAAACTCGTATACTTCAATTTTGTCGTGATTTACAGATACAGTTTGAATCGCACCTGTGAGGGATTGAAACGCATATACACGTTTCAATTTTTGTTAAACTTGATAAGTTTGAATCGCACCTGTGAGGGATTGAAACTTTATTTTGATTGTTTTTATAACTTTCAAGCGGCCATGTTTGAATCGCACCTGTGAGGGATTGAAACAGTGGAGCGCTAACGCTAAAATGTTGAAGAAAAGAATGTTTGAATCGCACCTGTGAGGGATTGAAACAATAAAATTTCCTGTTTTGTATGAAAACATTTCTACGTTTGAATCGCACCTGTGAGGGATTGAAACTAAAACTTTCCCGTTGGGGCTATAAAATTTTTTCTTTGTTTGAATCGCACCTGTGAGGGATTGAAACCTTTGCCTCACCACCCCCCTAGTTTGTGATTTTGGGTTTGAATCGCACCTGTGAGGGATTGAAACTAAAACTTTCCTACGGGATTCTCAAATTGTCTTTTTGTTTGAATCGCACCTGTGAGGGATTGAAACTATTTCATTTTCAAATACTCTTTCAACGATTTCAAAGTTTGAATCGCACCTGTGAGGGATTGAAACATTTTTAACTTTTCAAGCTCAAGCAACTGTTCAAAGTTTGAATCGCACCTGTGAGGGATTGAAACAATAAACCGCACCTATCATACCTCCCCTTCATTCTCGTTTGAATCGC
>JANXBN010000083.1 GCA_025060635.1 Candidatus Kryptonium sp.
AGCAGCGTGTTTCAATCCCTCACAGGTAGGCTACAAACGTTATTGACCCGAGTCTCGTAGCCTTTTTTGGCTAGGTTTCAATCCCTCACAGGTAGGCTACAAACATCCGTAAGATGCATCATGCACGATCTGGAATTGGGGTTTCAATCCCTCACAGGTAGGCTACAAACACCAGAGTGGGGTGATCCGTTAGTCGTGGTAGACTTGTTTCAATCCCTCACAGGTAGGCTACAAACGGAGGTTAATAAAATGTCCAGACGAGAACTCAAAGGTTTCAATCCCTCACAGGTAGGCTACAAACGGAGCCAAAGAGATCCTACATTCAGATAGTATCACCGTTTCAATCCCTCACAGGTAGGCTACAAACTTGTGCTGCTCGTCAAACTGCTGCAGGAGGCAGGTGTTTCAATCCCTCACAGGTAGGCTACAAACCAACAACACCCAAGGGGAGAGCGTAGGTGGAAAGAGGTTTCAATCCCTCACAGGTAGGCTACAAACGATTCGCTCAGCGCTCCCGAATGTGAAGGGCGACATCGTTTCAATCCCTCACAGGTAGGCTACAAACGTGGTCCCGGAGCTCTTGGGGTGGCTCAAGCAGTACCGACTGTTTCAATCCCTCACAGGTAGGCTACAAACGAGCCGGCGCCACCTGAGGATCTGATATTCGACGACGGTTTCAATCCCTCACAGGTAGGCTACAAACTCTGGATCGAGATGCGCCGTCGCCATAACGCTCGCGTGTTTCAATCCCTCACAGGTAGGCTACAAACGTTTCCTTATCGGGTCCGCCCGCCCAGCGCCGGACAGTTTCAATCCCTCACAGGTAGGCTACAAACGCGATGAGGGCGTATCGTGTCGTGCGGGGTTGGTTTGTTTCAATCCCTCACAGGTAGGCTACAAACGCTGTTTCATCTATATCGCCCCCGTTCAAAATCGCGAGTTTCAATCCCTCACAGGTAGGCTACAAACATAGTTCTATCCGCCC
>JANXBN010000084.1 GCA_025060635.1 Candidatus Kryptonium sp.
AATTTTGTTTTGTTTCAATTGTTCACTGGTGGGATTAAAACTTTATGACAAGATGGAAATTTATTCATTTGTGAATGGGTTTCAATCCCTCACAGGTGCGATTCAAACGCTTTTTAGGTAACCTTGTCCACTCTTCAGTAACATTGTTTCAATCCCTCACAGGTGCGATTCAAACAAAAAACTGGTGGTTCAAAATGGAAGACACGTATTTTTGTTTCAATCCCTCACAGGTGCGATTCAAACGAAGAGGCATTAACACAACAAAATAAAGATGTTGCTATGTTTCAATCCCTCACAGGTGCGATTCAAACCCATTCCAGGAGATGTTCTCCTAAAATTAAAAGAATGTTTCAATCCCTCACAGGTGCGATTCAAACAAAGATTGTATTGTAATTGCACATTTTGATTAGTTTGTTTCAATCCCTCACAGGTGCGATTCAAACAAATATATTGCCAGCTGAAATTGAGAGCTTGGATTACGTTTCAATCCCTCACAGGTGCGATTCAAACTGATGTAGTGATAATGTCAAAGAAGTTTGATGACATGTTTCAATCCCTCACAGGTGCGATTCAAACACGTTCTTATTAAAGTGGAAGAATTAAAAAATCAAAAGTTTCAATCCCTCACAGGTGCGATTCAAACTTGAAACCCCTATAGGGAAATTTTTTGTTGTTAAAAAGTTTCAATCCCTCACAGGTGCGATTCAAACCATTGCAAAGCATTGCAAAGCAATGTAGTAAGTGCAGGTTTCAATCCCTCACAGGTGCGATTCAAACCTCGGTAAGGCAAGGAGAACTTGTAAAACCAATTGAGTTTCAATCCCTCACAGGTGCGATTCAAACTCCATTTTCAAGCCTTACTTTTAACGTAAATTGGGTTTCAATCCCTCACAGGTGCGATTCAAACTTTTACATTGTAAACTAATCTGATTCTCTCTTCT
>JANXBN010000085.1 GCA_025060635.1 Candidatus Kryptonium sp.
GGGATTGAAACTGCCTAAGCAACATTAAACATGGTCCTCCGTCAAGAGTTTGAATCGCACCTGTGAGGGATTGAAACAATAAATCCCGTTTTTCAGCACATAGTATTGGCCAAGTTTGAATCGCACCTGTGAGGGATTGAAACTTACTTATCACGATACAATAAAAATACTCACTATTTTTGTTTGAATCGCACCTGTGAGGGATTGAAACAACTGCTTCCTTTTTACGTTGTAAATTGCTTTGATTTGTTTGAATCGCACCTGTGAGGGATTGAAACTCAATTGGTTTTACAAGTTCTCTTTGCCTTATCGAGGTTTGAATCGCACCTGTGAGGGATTGAAACATTGATGATTGACAAATATATCCCGTTTCTCAAGACGTTTGAATCGCACCTGTGAGGGATTGAAACATTGGTTCAACAAATTTTTCCTTTTTAAGCGAGTAAAGTTTGAATCGCACCTGTGAGGGATTGAAACCAGTTTTCAGGTAACCATGTCCAGACTTGAGTAACATGTTTGAATCGCACCTGTGAGGGATTGAAACGAACGAAAAGACGGCCTATTGGGGTTTCAAATTCTTTGTTTGAATCGCACCTGTGAGGGATTGAAACATTTTATCGCAACCTACAGCTATAGAATAAAAATAAGTTTGAATCGCACCTGTGAGGGATTGAAACTTTTTTTAATCTCATAGCTACTACTAACTATCAAAGTTTGAATCGCACCTGTGAGGGATTGAAACTTTTTTGTTTTGTTAATTTTTTAATTTTATTGTTTTTGTTTGAATCGCACCTGTGAGGGATTGAAACACTTCAGATTTAATTCAATCTTAACCAAGCCCATATACGTTTGAATCGCACCTGTGAGGGATTGAAACAATTTTACAGAATACAAGTCCACTTCATCGTTAAAAGTTTGAATCGC
>JANXBN010000086.1 GCA_025060635.1 Candidatus Kryptonium sp.
ACTCTATGAATACATATTTTCGTTTGAATCGCACCTGTGAGGGATTGAAACTCTATAATCTTCCGGCTTTCTTTGTCCTACACTAAAGTTTGAATCGCACCTGTGAGGGATTGAAACCGCGCGTGCGAGCGATTATTTTAAAAGGATTGTTGTTGCTACAAAAATAACTCGGTTTGTGATTTTTCGGGCGTGGTTTTGAAAATGAGTTTTGAAACAAGGACACAAATAAAACGAAACAAATTGCTAATAACATTTTAAAACTAACTTACTTGTGGCTGGCAAGCGAAGTTGTTAAGGCTGTTAATGTTTAAATTTGAATAAACGATAATAAATTTTTGCGCTTGCATTTATGCGTTTTAAACAGAAATTGATGCGATTCAAGGGATTGGTTCTTATTGAGATTGAGGCATAAAAGTTTCAATCCCTCACAGGTGCGATTCAAACAGGCAGGAAAACTGGATTTGGAAGTGTTAAAATTTTGTTTCAATCCCTCACAGGTGCGATTCAAACACCTTTTAGCATAAATTGGCAAACGGTTGAACTAAAGTTTCAATCTCTCACAGGTGCAATTCAAACAAAATTTGATACTTGCGTGTTTTAAACAAAATAGTTAAAATGTTAACAAAATTGAGCGCAGGAAAACAAAATCAAGAAAAACACTATTATAAACCCCGAAAAAAAATAGAATTGACAAACAAATGTTTAAGAGCAAAACACAAAACAAGAGAAAAACTTGAAAAACATTAAAAGCTTAATCATTTAACAAGTCAAATCAAAAAGATTGAAAATCAATAAAATTATTAAAACAGCGAAATTAAAAAGTAAATAAAGTAAAAAAATAATTGAAAGTCAAAAAGATAAGAGACGGAAGGAAGCAGAAGGTAAAAAAACGTACGGTAGCAAGCGAATTGTTGTGGTTT
>JANXBN010000087.1 GCA_025060635.1 Candidatus Kryptonium sp.
GAATTTAAACAAAATCAGCTCTTTCAAAATTAACATTGTTCAATTTAGTGAGAATTGAACCAGTGTGGAATTTAAACGTTAAATTTGTAAAACAGCCTTGCTGGCAGGCCTTGTGAGAATTGAACCAGTGTGGAATTTAAACGGAGGTGGGCGGGCTTTGATTTTGGCGTCGGGTTTAAGTGAGAATTGAACCAGTGTGGAATTTAAACAACGCTAGCTCTTAGTGGAAACCTCGCAATTGCTGAGTGAGAATTGAACCAGTGTGGAATTTAAACCTGTCAATTGTTATTTCGGTCCCATCAAGCAATCTAGTGAGAATTGAACCAGTGTGGAATTTAAACTGTCTTGCTCCCACGTTAAGTTGCACTCGTAATACTGTGAGAATTGAACCAGTGTGGAATTTAAACAAGAGTTAGCGAAACAACAACAACTTAAAGTGTTAAAGTGAGAATTGAACCAGTGTGGAATTTAAACTTGGTGGGAGCATTTGGTGCTTTTACAAACTAATAAGTGAGAATTGAACCAGTGTGGAATTTAAACTCCTTTACCCAATGATGTGGCAGTTTGTAACTTCCAAGTGAGAATTGAACCAGTGTGGAATTTAAACGTGACTATTTGCTCTATACCCACGTCAATTTTTTCTTGTGAGAATTGAACCAGTGTGGAATTTAAACTTTGGGGTCGCAAATCAAGTGTTATGTCTTTGTATGCGTGAGAATTGAACCAGTGTGGAATTTAAACTAGGATATCATCAACTTTATTTTTCAAAAAGTATCTGGTGAGAATTGAACCAGTGTGGAATTTAAACCGAATTATTCAAAGGAAACGGTGAAAAACTACAGATGTGAGAATTGAACCAGTGTGGAATTTAAACGATATATTGCTAATGTTTTATCCTTATAAAACTATTGGTGAG
>JANXBN010000088.1 GCA_025060635.1 Candidatus Kryptonium sp.
TGGTTCAATTCTCACACATCCGGTTCTTCAACTTGATACATAAACTTTAAGTTTAAATTCCACACTGGTTCAATTCTCACATACGTAGTAATAGTTAACAACGATAACGATTATAGTTTAAATTCCACACTGGTTCAATTCTCACTGAAGAGTGGATATGGAACTGTTAAAATTTTCAGTGTTTAAATTCCACACTGGTTCAATTCTCACAGTGCAAGGGGGGAAATACATTTTCCTGGAATGGCAGTTTAAATTCCACACTGGTTCAATTCTCACACAATGAAATTGATGAGGATGGTGAGTAATATGTTTGTTTAAATTCCACACTGGTTCAATTCTCACAAAAGATACTTAAACAAAGCAATGAATTTGAGTTTGGTTTAAATTCCACACTGGTTCAATTCTCACAAACATGAATAAAAAAATACAATTAGTAAAACTAGAGTTTAAATTCCACACTGGTTCAATTCTCACGAAATTCTGGATGGTAAACTGTGTTTGATGTTACTGGTTTAAATTCCACACTGGTTCAATTCTCACATGCTAGTTCAAAATGGTAAACACATCCTTTTGGAAGTTTAAATTCCACACTGGTTCAATTCTCACATTAATATTGTGGGTTGAAGGAATGCAAACAGGATAGTTTAAATTCCACACTGGTTCAATTCTCACTTACGTCCTTAAAAACGGGATATATACAGTGATAGTGTTTAAATTCCACACTGGTTCAATTCTCACAAATTATATTCGTAGAAGATTGTATTCGTCAAGAACGTTTAAATTCCACACTGGTTCAATTCTCACGGAAATACGCAATAGAGAAAAATGAGTACTATTTCCGTTTAAATTCCACACTGGTTCAATTCTCACAAAGAATGGTAGTGCAAAACGGAAAGTGTGTTTTCTGTTT
>JANXBN010000089.1 GCA_025060635.1 Candidatus Kryptonium sp.
CCATATACGATGCGGAGGATATACCAGAGCCAGACCAGTTAAAGAAGGCTATCTTAGCTTTTAGGAAAGCCGGACGGGATTACATATGCTTTCAGGCTGCACTAAACTACTTTAACAGGGATGAAAACTTTCTTACCAAAATGTTTACGCTAGAGTACTCTTACTGGTTTGATTACCTTCTTCCAGGGCTATATAACCTAAAGCTTCCTATACCTTTGGGTGGAACCAGTAATCATTTTGACGTGGAGAAGCTCAAGGACATAGGAGCATGGGACCCCTTCAACACCACCGAAGATGCAGACCTTGGAGTCAGAGCCTTCGCAAAAGGCTATAAAGTTGGCGTGATAAACTCTACCACCTACGAAGAGGCAAATGCAAGGCTTAAAAACTGGATAAGACAAAGGTCAAGATGGATAAAGGGATACATGCAAACCTTTCTCGTGCACTCAAGGAATCCCATAGGACTTTACAGGGCAGTTGGTCTTAGGGGTATGCTGGCTTTTTATCTTATGATAGGTGGTACACCTATAACTTTTCTCGTAAATCCCATCATGTGGTTTATGTTTTTTATCTGGCTCCTTACAGAGACTAAACTCATAGAGCCTCTCTTTCCCGGAATAGTTTTATACTTGTCCATTTTTAATCTGCTTTTTGGAAACTTTATAGGCGTGTATCTAAGCTTGATAGCGGTATTTAGGAGAGGGTTTTACGAGCTTTCACTCTACGCCCTGCTTAACCCTATCTATTGGGTGCTTCACTCTATAGCCTCCTACAAGGCACTTTATGAACTCTTTACAAAGCCTTTTTACTGGCAGAAAACACAACATGGAATAACCAAGTATAAGCCTCCTTTGGGAGGCATACAAGGATGACATTTTTGGTGAGTTTTACTGTGTTTTTCGTT
>JANXBN010000090.1 GCA_025060635.1 Candidatus Kryptonium sp.
ATGAGCTCAAGCTGCGCCTCCAGCAGGAGCGCGATGGCCGCAAGAAGCCCCGCCTCCAGATGCTCTATCTTCTGGCCACTGGTCAGGCCCGCGAGCGGCAGGAGGCGCCCGTCGCGCATAGCGAGCGTCGCAATACCGTCGGGCGCTGGCTCGCGTTGTACGCCGCGGGCGGTCTGGCGGCCTTGCTGGCCATCCGCACTGCTCCCGGCAAACCGCTCTCGCTCTCGCCCGTGGCGCTGGCGGCGGTGGAACAGGCGCTGCACCAACCCGTGGGCTTCGCCTCCTCCGAAGCCCTGCGCCAGTGGCTGCGCGACACCCATCAGATTGACATCAAGTACAAGACGCTGTACACCATCGTCCGAACGCGCTTCACGGCCAAACTCAAAGTTCCGCGTCCGAGCCATCAAAAAAAACCCTGACGCGCTGACCGCCTTTCGGCGCGATTGCGGCAGGCGCCTCGCCGCCGCCATCCCCGCCGGCGATCCGCGCCCCATCCGGGTCTTCAGCCAGGATGAACGCCGCTTCGGTCTGCTGACCATCCGGCGGCGGCGCTTGACCGCGCGGGGCGTGCCGCCGGTCGGCATCATCCAGCATGTCTTCCAATCATTTTACCTCTATGGCGCGGTGGCGCCGACCAGCGGCGAGCGGTTCTTTCTGGAGAGTCCCGCCCTGAATGCCGACCAGTTTCAACGCTTTCTCGACGCCTTCAGTCAGGCGTTTGCCGCGAGTCTGAACATCCTGGTGCTCGACACGAGCGGCGCGCATACTGCACGGCGACTGACGATTCCAGAGAACGTGCGGCTGGTGTTTCTCCCGCCGTATTGGAGCAAGATATGGATTGCAAGAACCATCAGGAAATCTCACCTCTATTCTTTTTGCTTTCGGACTTGATGAATAAACAG
>JANXBN010000091.1 GCA_025060635.1 Candidatus Kryptonium sp.
CGATAGGGTATAGTATGGGCGCCAACGGGCAAAGCGCGTGCACCTTGACAATCGGGCGATTTTGAGTTCAACTGGGTAGCTGACCCCCCAAGTGGGGGTTGGTTTGTAGCCTACCTGTGAGGGATTGAAACGGTGGAAGTTCCATAAGGAACCATTCCTGGGTTGAGGTTTGTAGCCTACCTGTGAGGGATTGAAACACGCTGCGATCAAGTTTACGCAGACTTCGCCGGGGTCAGTTTGTAGCCTACCTGTGAGGGATTGAAACATATTCTCCGCCAACTCGCGCAGCGGCACGAGGCGACGTTTGTAGCCTACCTGTGAGGGATTGAAACGATCGGCGCGGCGGCGGTAGAGATCGTGTGGGGCGACGTTTGTAGCCTACCTGTGAGGGATTGAAACCTCTCTGCATGATATTGGCGCGGTTTTTGATAGGGGTTTGTAGCCTACCTGTGAGGGATTGAAACTTTTTCCCGCCTCGCTCTCTCTAGGTAGTCGAGTTTGTAGCCTACCTGTGAGGGATTGAAACATAAAGGGGGAAGTTCTCCGTCCAACCGACCACGTCGTTTGTAGCCTACCTGTGAGGGATTGAAACGCTCGGCGTGCTCGGGCAAACGCGTCGACATCCGTGGTTTGTAGCCTACCTGTGAGGGATTGAAACGCGGGCTCATCCAAGCCGGCGGATAATCCGCCTAGGTTTGTAGCCTACCTGTGAGGGATTGAAACACGCCCTCGCTCGCTTGAACTCTTCCATCTGAGTTGGTTTGTAGCCTACCTGTGAGGGATTGAAACTGATGCGCCCCAGCGAGGCGAACAGCATCGCCTCCTCGTTTGTAGCCTACCTGTGAGGGATTGGGAGGTAGAGGGGTAGTTGGTGGGGGTATATCTGATGGAGCAGGAGGTG
>JANXBN010000092.1 GCA_025060635.1 Candidatus Kryptonium sp.
TACTTAAACATAATAGGTGAGTTTCAATCCCTCACAGGTGCGATTCAAACAAACGAAAAACTTTTGAGAACCGAATTGGCCAATACTAGTTTCAATCCCTCACAGGTGCGATTCAAACGTAAAAACTATAAAATTAAAGCAATAAAAACAAAAAGTTTCAATCCCTCACAGGTGCGATTCAAACAAGGCAAGTGCGGTAAAACTACCGCACTTGCCCTTGTTTCAATCCCTCACAGGTGCGATTCAAACGATGAAAGATTGTATTGTAATTGCACATTTTGATTATGTTTCAATCCCTCACAGGTGCGATTCAAACTCTTATTGATTCATCTGTACCTTTAGGTCCCAAAGAACGTTTCAATCCCTCACAGGTGCGATTCAAACTGAAACTGTATTTTAGTGATAATCCAGAAGTTTTCTCGTTTCAATCCCTCACAGGTGCGATTCAAACAATTGAGCAAGTAGAAGATGCATTGAGGAAATTGCGAGTTTCAATCCCTCACAGGTGCGATTCAAACCAATGTAGTGCAGATTGTAATGTGTAATATGTATATAGTTTCAATCCCTCACAGGTGCGATTCAAACTAGGAGATGATTATTTTTATGTTATTACTGTGTTTAAGTTTCAATCCCTCACAGGTGCGATTCAAACTTGAACCACAAGTAGGACGGTTTTTTATATTAAAGAAGTTTCAATCCCTCACAGGTGCGATTCAAACCCGTATGGAAAATATGTATTCATAGAGTGGATTGGTGTTTCAATCCCTCACAGGTGCGATTCAAACCACGAAATCAATAAGCCCAATTTTGATACTGAATTAACGTTTCAATCCCTCACAGGTGCGATTCAAACCTTCATAGGTGATTTCAACAACAAACTTTATTTAATGTTTC
>JANXBN010000093.1 GCA_025060635.1 Candidatus Kryptonium sp.
CTGAATTTGTTTTTTTTCTTTATTCAGTTTGAATCGCACCTGTGAGGGATTGAAACAAACTTATCACAAAAACTCTACGAAATTTATTACTTGTTTGAATCGCACCTGTGAGGGATTGAAACTGCTTCATACTCCGCTCCTTTCACCTTCGCTATGTATGTTTGAATCGCACCTGTGAGGGATTGAAACTTTATTAAAAAATTAAAAAGCACATTTTATATATATGGTTTGAATCGCACCTGTGAGGGATTGAAACAATCTGAAGTTGTAGTGGAAAACAAAATTGAAAATGTTTGAATCGCACCTGTGAGGGATTGAAACTTGTTTTAGTATTTCAATTTCGTATGGTATTTGCCCGTTTGAATCGCACCTGTGAGGGATTGAAACTTTGGAAGCACATAGTAGTTTCCTATTTTTTTCTCAGTTTGAATCGCACCTGTGAGGGATTGAAACGTTAGTTATATACAATTTATTACGAAATCCTATTGAAGTTTGAATCGCACCTGTGAGGGATTGAAACTATTTCGTATCCTCTAACTTCAATATACTTATTTTTGTTTGAATCGCACCTGTGAGGGATTGAAACATAAACTCATCAAATTGATCATCGTCAATTTTAACATGTTTGAATCGCACCTGTGAGGGATTGAAACATCAACTGCTTCAAGTATTCCGCTTCCCTTATCTTCAGTTTGAATCGCACCTGTGAGGGATTGAAACAAAACTCAACTCCAAGCATTTCCATAAGTTTTTCTAAGTTTGAATCGCACCTGTGAGGGATTGAAACTCGCATACATAGCCCATATTGGTTTCAACCATATAGATAGTAACAGCACACTTCTGAACTAATAACACATAAGAGTAACACTTTAGCGGAGTCGATTTTG
>JANXBN010000094.1 GCA_025060635.1 Candidatus Kryptonium sp.
TTTAAGTGTGTGATTTGCGGTGTTTGAAGTATTATTTTACCCTGGGTTTGAATCGCACCTGTGAGGGATTGAAACAAACTGCTAAATAAATACCATTAGTAATCACATACAAGTTTGAATCGCACCTGTGAGGGATTGAAACTTCACTTTCAACAAAACATCTCCTGGAATGGCACCTTGGTTTGAATCGCACCTGTGAGGGATTGAAACGGAAAACAAACCTTCCGTTTTGAACTAATAATTTCTTGTTTGAATCGCACCTGTGAGGGATTGAAACTAATTACTCAGTATAACCAGATATATACCATTTCTAGTTTGAATCGCACCTGTGAGGGATTGAAACTAAGAAAAAGGGTGTGAGTGTAAATACCAGTATTAAGTTTGAATCGCACCTGTGAGGGATTGAAACCTTAGCACAGCCACATATATCCCATTTCTAACAACGAGTTTGAATCGCACCTGTGAGGGATTGAAACTTATTGTTTGCAAAATGAGAAAAAAAATAAAGGTTAAGTTTGAATCGCACCTGTGAGGGATTGAAACGTTGGTTTTACAAGTTCTTTTTGCTTTATTGAGTAAGTTTGAATCGCACCTGTGAGGGATTGAAACGAATTTACAATAACAGCGTAAAAAAAGTAGCCATTTGTTTGAATCGCACCTGTGAGGGATTGAAACATATGAAAAAATTTCCTATTCGGTCTTCAAATCTTTGTTTGAATCGCACCTGTGAGGGATTGAAACAACTCAATTTTAACCAACCCCATATATACATATTACGTTTGAATCGCACCTGTGAGGGATTGAAACTTGGTTCCTCCATTTTGTTTTTGTTTGCTTCACTTTGTTTGAATCGCACCTGTGAGGGATTGAAAC
>JANXBN010000095.1 GCA_025060635.1 Candidatus Kryptonium sp.
CCACACCCTCTCTCCCTACACGAACCACTTCCTTTCTGTAACGCCCCCGTGTTGGCTTTCAAACTAAACCATCTCATAGTGAGAATAAGAATATAACATATGTTTGAATCGCACCTGTGAGGGATTGAAACCTGGTTGGCATCCTCTGGATAATTGGTTTGATTTTATTTGTTTGAATCGCACCTGTGAGGGATTGAAACTAAAACAAAAAAATAAAAGCAAGGACTTGCAGGCAAAGTTTGAATCGCACCTGTGAGGGATTGAAACTCATTTTTCAATTCACAGGCATCTTGGAAAGTTCGTTTGAATCGCACCTGTGAGGGATTGAAACCTGTAATGGAACACCAGAAATCTTATACTCCTCACCGTTTGAATCGCACCTGTGAGGGATTGAAACCTCCCCAGCTATTCCTTTAATCTCAACTTTCTCATCCTGTTTGAATCGCACCTGTGAGGGATTGAAACATTAACAAAGAAAGTAACTTTGCAAAATGGGTAATATGTTTGAATCGCACCTGTGAGGGATTGAAACGGGTTCCTTTTATTTCAATTATTTTCCAGCCCACACGTTTGAATCGCACCTGTGAGGGATTGAAACGAAACTTTATTAAACCCACTGAAAAGTTTTTGAGATTGTTTGAATCGCACCTGTGAGGGATTGAAACAGGTTAAAAAAATGCTAGTACAAAATGGAAAGTGTGGTTTGAATCGCACCTGTGAGGGATTGAAACTCTATTTTTACTAATTTTATCTTTTTACTCATTGGAGTTTGAATCGCACCTGTGAGGGATTGAAACCATTTGCATTTTGCATTTTATATTACATTTGTTATTTGTTTGAATC
>JANXBN010000096.1 GCA_025060635.1 Candidatus Kryptonium sp.
TCTCTCTCTGTCTTCAACTCACCACGAACTATATCCACCTCCACACTTAATACCTCTATAACTAAATAGAATTCAGCACGAACCCCATCTATTCCTGACCTCAACTCACCACGAACTTTATCTACCTCTACATGAACACCATCTATTCCTGACTTCAATTCACCACGAACTTTATCCATCTCAGCACGAACACCTTCTATCCCTGACTTTAACTCACTACGAACTTTATCCACCTCCCCACGAACTCCCTCTATCTCTAACTTCAATTCAGCACGAACACCTTCTATCCCTGACTTCAACTCACTACGAACTTTATCCACCTCCGCACGAACGCCCTCTATCTCTAATTTCAATTCAGCACGAACCTTATCTATCTCCGCTCTTAACTCGTTACGCATACTTTCCATTTCTGACTTCAACTCACTTCTTATAAGATCAATTTTTTCATCAACTCGTTTTATTTCAGAATCAAATTTTGTCTTCAACTCGTTAACGCTTGACTTAATCTCTTGAAGCTCCGGGACTATGAGCTCCTGAATTATTTTCTTAACATCAACTTTCGGCATAGATTAAGTTTTTATTTTATCAAACTTGCAACTTTTGATTCAAGCGCAGCAAGTCGCTCCCTTATCTGTATCGCTATGTCTATCTTCTCATCAAGTCGCTTGATCTCTACCCTAAACTCGTTTTTAAACCCACTTAACTCACCTTTGATTCCATCAATCTCCGACCTCAATTCGTTTTTAACTAAATCTACCTTCTCATCAAGTCGCTTGAGCTCAACTTTAAGTCCATTAATTTCTGATTTTAACTCATTTTTAACTAAGTCAATCTTTTCATCA
>JANXBN010000097.1 GCA_025060635.1 Candidatus Kryptonium sp.
GTCTCCCACACGAGCGTAACTTTTGAATCACCAGCTATGGCTGAAAGAGAAACCGTTTGAACTGAAAGAGGTTGATCGTTTAAGAATTCTATATCAACATAGAAATTTATCACTCCATCGCTTACTTCATTCCAAGTATTTGGTCCTGTCGTCGTTACACAATCCAAAGTGTTTGATACACCAGAACCACCTATATCCCAAGTGTCATCACTCGGATTCGCTCTATATGTTGAAATTGTAAAGCGAAAAGTGTTATCATTTGGAGCTCCACCCAAACTACTCCACGGAACCCTACCTTCTATGACATCATAAGTAGCGGAAATAGCTGCATCACCAGCAAATGAACCACTCCAAGTATGAGTCCACACTCTCAAATCGCTATTCCCTGAACCAAACCTCGTTAGAATCAAATACTCCCATCTTGCAGCATTATCAACCTTTGTATCAGCATAACCGCCCAACCATTCTTCCCCGCTACCAGGAGTTCTATTTCTATCAATTGAAATTTGAACCATCGGAGCACCATTTCCAGATGTAATATCAATATCATTCATCTTTACCAAAAAATATAAATAAGTAGCATTACTTGAAATTCTCACTTCCACTATATCAACCCTCTTATCTGGATTGGCAAAATCAGTTCTTTCATCTCCAGTTGCATCTCTCCAAATCCATTCGTTTAACCCACCAGCTGTTCCAGCACTATATTTCCAAGAGTTTGCTGTAATCGGAAGCGTTCCCGTCCATTCACTAGGATTTCCATCAATTGTAATTTGAGCAAGCGAGAAGTTAACCACAAAAAATATCATCCCCAAAATTGAAATTGCTTTCCTC
>JANXBN010000098.1 GCA_025060635.1 Candidatus Kryptonium sp.
CCCGAGAAGGAAACGCTTTTCGTTAGACCAATCACTCTCAAGTTTCAATCCCTCACAGGTAGGCTACAAACCCTGCTAAATTGGTTCCGCCGACCGATCGCCCCAACGTTTCAATCCCTCACAGGTAGGCTACAAACTCGCCCAGCGAAGCGCGTGGGCGGCTTTTACGCAGTGTTTCAATCCCTCACAGGTAGGCTACAAACAACGAATCGAAAATGAAGTAAGGCTTTTGGTGGCCGTTTCAATCCCTCACAGGTAGGCTACAAACGATGACCGAATTGAGACGCGAATACGAGAAATACAGTTTCAATCCCTCACAGGTAGGCTACAAACCGCCTGCCATTCCGCCAGCATCCTGTCCGGGCCGCGTTTCAATCCCTCACAGGTAGGCTACAAACACGCAGGTTGAACTGGGCGATTCGTTCATTCTCGCTGAGGTTTCAATCCCTCACAGGTAGGCTACAAACAAGGACATGGCTCCCAATCCGGAGCCACCACCTCCCGGTTTCAATCCCTCACAGGTAGGCTACAAACTCCTAGAGTACGTTTCCTGGTCGTATCTATACGACCGTTTCAATCCCTCACAGGTAGGCTACAAACAGCGCTGGTCAACCTGACAGCCGAAGCCGTCCAATACGTTTCAATCCCTCACAGGTAGGCTACAAACAGTAGGAGGTATGCAGAGATGGGGCGCGTAAAGTAGTTTCAATCCCTCACAGGTAGGCTACAAACCAACCCCCACTTGGGGGGTCAGCCACCCAGTTGAACTCAAAATCGCCCGATTGTCAAGGTGCACGCGCTTTGCCCGTTGGCGCCCATACTATACCCTATCG
>JANXBN010000099.1 GCA_025060635.1 Candidatus Kryptonium sp.
CTCACAGGTGCGATTCAAACATAATAAATTGTTATTGTGGATTGAAGGTATGAAAACGTTTCAATCCCTCACAGGTGCGATTCAAACGATTTTGAACCACAAGTGGGACGGTTTTTTGTATTAAGTTTCAATCCCTCACAGGTGCGATTCAAACTTATAAAAACAGTAAAGCTAAAAAATTAAAAGTTTCAATCCCTCACAGGTGCGATTCAAACATGTTTTCCGTTTTGAACCAACAGTTTTCTTACTTCAGTTTCAATCCCTCACAGGTGCGATTCAAACCCTAGAGCATCCCTTCCCAAAGGAAGGGATTGATTAAGTTTCAATCCCTCACAGGTGCGATTCAAACAAACCCTTCTATTTCTATTACTTTCCAATTTACAGTAGTTTCAATCCCTCACAGGTGCGATTCAAACGGAACGGAAGGTTTGAGATTTACACAACGTATCATGAGTTTCAATCCCTCACAGGTGCGATTCAAACGAATTTGTTGAGAAATTAGACACTTTCAAAGTTGTGTTTCAATCCCTCACAGGTGCGATTCAAACGAAATTAAATGAAAGATTAAAAGAAGTAATATTTATGTTTCAATCCCTCACAGGTGCGATTCAAACTTACACAGCAGTCATATTTAATGGTAATAATTATGATGTTTCAATCCCTCACAGGTGCGATTCAAACGCAATAGTTATGAGGTGAAAAAATTGGTCGTCCAAAAGTTTCAATCCCTCACAGGTGCGATTCAAACAGCTCTTTCACAATTAACATTGTGCAATTTATACAAGTTTCAATCCCTCACAGGTGCGATTCAAACCTAACAATCTA
>JANXBN010000100.1 GCA_025060635.1 Candidatus Kryptonium sp.
ATGGCAGGTATGTTTTTAGTTTGAATCGCACCTGTGAGGGATTGAAACCATAAACAAATTTCATAAATTTTTCAACCGGTTTAGGTTTGAATCGCACCTGTGAGGGATTGAAACTTCCAATACCAATCCCATTTGTTTTTTCCGTTCCATCGTTTGAATCGCACCTGTGAGGGATTGAAACTATGATTAAAAAACAAATATTCATTTCTTTCAATTGGTTTGAATCGCACCTGTGAGGGATTGAAACGAAATAATATTCAAATACATTGTTTTATCCCTCCTTTTGTTTGAATCGCACCTGTGAGGGATTGAAACTTTGTTATTTATGGTCGTTATTGTTTGCAAAATGCAGTTTGAATCGCACCTGTGAGGGATTGAAACCGTATAAAGTCGGAAATTTCATTAAACCAGTTGAAAGTTTGAATCGCACCTGTGAGGGATTGAAACTTAATTCGTTTAATTTTAAAAGAACGTCACTTGGAGTTTGAATCGCACCTGTGAGGGATTGAAACGGAATGGCACCCTGCCATTCCAGAAGAATGTGCTTTCGTTTGAATCGCACCTGTGAGGGATTGAAACAAATCCTTTTCTCTTAGGTTACTCACCACTTCTTCTTGTTTGAATCGCACCTGTGAGGGATTGAAACAAACCCAATGCTAATTACAAAAGTCCTCAAAAACCTTTGTTTGAATCGCACCTGTGAGGGATTGAAACGGTGATTAGGCAGGCGAACAAAAAAATGGTGGGGCGTTTGAATCGCACCTGTGAGGGATTGAAACTAAACAAATCTCAAATTTTTTGAGAACGGTTTAATGAGTTTGAATC
>JANXBN010000101.1 GCA_025060635.1 Candidatus Kryptonium sp.
GTTTCAATCCCTCACAGGTGCGATTCAAACTCTTGACGGAGGACCATGTTTAATGTTGCTTAGGCAGTTTCAATCCCTCACAGGTGCGATTCAAACTTATTGTTGTTGCTCAAAACTGGACAAGAAGGTTGTTGTTTCAATCCCTCACAGGTGCGATTCAAACGTTTCAGACGAAAGAATAGTGGCGATTTACAACTTAAGTTTCAATCCCTCACAGGTGCGATTCAAACAATTGGCAAGAAGTTTGGGCTTGTTAATGATATTGAGTTTCAATCCCTCACAGGTGCGATTCAAACAAAATTGAAATATACGATGGAAAGTTGTGCCTAATGCGTTTCAATCCCTCACAGGTGCGATTCAAACGGAAACAAAATGTTGAATTGAAAGAGCAAGCTGTTGCGTTTCAATCCCTCACAGGTGCGATTCAAACTTAAGTTTGTGGTTAAAGTGAAGCAAACAAAAACAAGTTTCAATCCCTCACAGGTGCGATTCAAACACACAGCAATCGTATTAAATAACAATAGTTATGAGGGTTTCAATCCCTCACAGGTGCGATTCAAACCTTCACCATCGCATCGCCTGCCTAATCTTTTATTTTTGTTTCAATCCCTCACAGGTGCGATTCAAACCAATTTTATCACTAGCCACAACAATAGCATAAAAAAGTTTCAATCCCTCACAGGTGCGATTCAAACAAATAGGGAAGAAAGTTATGTTTTTAAACATCATTTCGTTTCAATCCCTCACAGGTGCGATTCAAACCTGTTATTGCCATAGATAAAAATAAACTTGAAATCCTGTTTCAATCCCTCACAGGTGCGATT
>JANXBN010000102.1 GCA_025060635.1 Candidatus Kryptonium sp.
GCCAAAGGATACTCCCACCTACGTCTTCCGCGCGCTGCGTGATGCACTGCAGAAGCCGAAAGCGCAGCCGCCAGCCGGGTTCACCGATGTCGTGGATATCACTGGCGCAAAGAAGAGCATGGTAGTGGGTGCATTTCTCTACGCGGCGCATTCGGATCTTCCCATCACCTACGTTGATTTCGACGAATACGATACGCAGTGGGGCAAGCCATACGGCTACACCTGCCGGATCGGCAGGATTGCCAATCCCTACGAAGCCTTCCATCTGCGCGACTGGGAGCAGGTGCGACGGTTGTACGAGAGCTACAGTTTCCGCAATGCGCGTGTGTTGCTGGGTGCGGCTGGCAGTGCTGGAAACGCGGGAACAGGGATTATTGGCGCAATGTCGCAGACGCTCGGCGGTGCTGGCAGTGATGCGTTGTTCGACCCAGACGATATTGGTAAAGTAGAGCGTTTAGCCTCGATGCTCGAGATGTACGAGGCGTGGGAAAATGGTGACTATGCTGAGGCAAAACGTCTGAAAGACGGCTCATTGCCGCCGGACGTCGTTCCATGGAGCATCGAGGAATTGGGCGGCATCTGGCCGCATGTGGCGAGCGCCACTGATGCACAAACCGCTGCGCAGAACCTGCTCACCGATCACCTGGTGTTGAAACAGGGCGCATCGGGTCCTTCCGACTCGCTGTTTGCCAAACCTCTGCCACTGCTGGCGTATGTGCGCGATGAGCTGGCGAAAATCGAGCGCCTGATCACGAAGAATGAAGATTACCGTTCAGCGTATTTGCGGGCTGCGGGGCTGGAGGAGTTTCTGTTGAAG
>JANXBN010000103.1 GCA_025060635.1 Candidatus Kryptonium sp.
CAGGACGCCGCCAGTTGCAGGCGGTAGGGATGGCGCCCGCCCCAGCGCCGCGCCAGGAGTTGCTGCCGCCGGTTCAGCGCTGGCGGCGTGTCGCTCCCGGCGCGCGCCGGCAGGCGCACCAGTTCGTCCGCCTCTTCATCGCTCAGTTCACCCAGACGCATCGTATGCCCAAGGTTGAAGAATCGCGAGGTCAGCCGCTGCTGATGGCTGTAGACATCAACCGGTTGGTGCGACGCCAGCACCAGCATCATCTGGTTGCGGTCCATCAGTGCGCGCATCGCATCGTAGAAATCGTCGTCGAACGCCTGGCGATGCCGGAAGAGCGTCTCGAACTCATCGAGGCAGAGGACGGGAAGGATCCCCTGCTGGCAACATGTCTCCACCAAGCGGGCGAACCCGATCCGGTCGTTCGCCTGCTGCAGCGCCGGGTGCAGCCGCCGGGGAAGCGCGGGGCGCAACGCTGCGGCGACGGCGTCGTACAGCGCAGCCTCGGTCGTGGCGCGCGCGTCCTGGAGCGAGAGATACACGACGGCGTAGCGACTGGAGTCCTGCACCCGCTGCCGCCACGTCTGATAGAAATGGTAGAGCAGCGACGATTTGCCGATGCGGCGCTCGCCGTACACATTGATGCTGATCGGCTGCGCGCCCTCCATCCGCAGCGCAATATCGCGCAATTCGCGTTTCCGCCCCACAAACAGGCGCGGATCGGTGATCATCCCGCCAGCGACGAACGGGCAACGCGCCTGGTCTGGTGAAGGAACGTTCGTCATAGGAGTGACGAGTGACAAGTGATGAGTGATTGACCTTTGGT
>JANXBN010000104.1 GCA_025060635.1 Candidatus Kryptonium sp.
TGTTTGAATCGCACCTGTGAGGGATTGAAACCTTTTTAACAACATCAAGCATAATTTCCCATCAAAAGTTTGAATCGCACCTGTGAGGGATTGAAACTCTTTTAATATTATGTGATTATAAAACAAATACTCGTGTTTGAATCGCACCTGTGAGGGATTGAAACTATCTACATAATTTTCCGTCTAAAACTTCAATTCTAGTTTGAATCGCACCTGTGAGGGATTGAAACATGTTTTACTAAACTTCAATCTTTTCATTATCTCATCGTTTGAATCGCACCTGTGAGGGATTGAAACTTGAAATACAATTTCATTTTTGACTCCACTTTTTGTGTTTGAATCGCACCTGTGAGGGATTGAAACTCTCTGGAATGGCACCTTGCCATTCCAAGATAACATGTTTGAATCGCACCTGTGAGGGATTGAAACAAATTAGGCTTATGAGGATAAAGAAGGACACATTTGTGTTTGAATCGCACCTGTGAGGGATTGAAACTTTTTTTCAACAACATATTTCTTATCAGCGTTTGGTGTTTGAATCGCACCTGTGAGGGATTGAAACAAGCTACATCCCCTGGAATGGCACCTTGCCATTCCAGGGTTTGAATCGCACCTGTGAGGGATTGAAACAATTACCTTGTTCTCCGCATTTCTCTAGCCGTGCATTGTTTGAATCGCACCTGTGAGGGATTGAAACAAACCCATCTGTCCAACAAGGTTTGACAAATTGTTAAGTTTGAATCGCACCTGTGAGGGATTGAAACACAAAAACTTTACGAAATTTACCAGTTTCAAGATTTTTGTTTGAAT
>JANXBN010000105.1 GCA_025060635.1 Candidatus Kryptonium sp.
TGATTATAGAAAATGAAAGATTTAGAAAATGTTTAAAAAATTATGGGATTAAAAATGTTTTTTTAATAGGTGGTATATTGTTTGATCTCAAAGGAGAACCAGCAACTCTCAAAAAAGACAAAGAATGGGGGATTTGTTATAATGGTCTATTAAGAGGGAAAGACGATATATTAAAGACATTAAAAAGTAAAAATATTAGATATGAAATTGAAGAAGAAAAATCGTTACAGAGGGCATTTATGATTAAATTTATCTATGAAAATATAACCATCAATATAATTGCAGTTTATGGTGACGAAGTTATAAAATCAATTTTTGCTGGCGAAAATAAATACGATATTAAACATTTTAAAAAACTTTTAGAGAAAATGTTATATGATGACTTATGGTTAGGACAAATAATTACACTTAGTGAACGAGCATTATTGAATAAAAACTTTAAAATAAATAAAAATCTGAACAATTATATTATTTCAATAATTAAAAATGATGAATTACTGTTTGAGGTAAAAAAGTTTTCTTTTGATAGAGAAAATGAAGAAATTCTTAAAAGAATTGTAAATTTTATATCCGAAAGAATTAGAAAATATGATAAAAACTTACTATCTCTACATCCGACAATTGCAGAAATAATTATTAGTTCTTGTGGTGAAAAATATACCAGAGAAGATTATATAGCAGATATTATTCAGTTTTTATCTTGTGAAGAAATTGCTAAAAGTTTGAGATTAGAGGTGCTACAAAGATGAACTACAACATAGCAGTGGTAGGGGTAACAGGTGCAGTAGGACAGGAGATGCTGCATAT
>JANXBN010000107.1 GCA_025060635.1 Candidatus Kryptonium sp.
TATTATCCTTTTTACAAAATCACTTTTTTCGTCAATGTTTCAATCCCTCACAGGTGCGATTCAAACAAAAGCTGTTGGTGCAAGGAGGTAAGTATATTTTTCGTTTCAATCCCTCACAGGTGCGATTCAAACCCCCCCAGTTACAGGAAAATTAAATGAAAGATTAGAGTTTCAATCCCTCACAGGTGCGATTCAAACGGGTTTAAATTAAAAAATGGCAGTTATCTTTATGTTTGTTTCAATCCCTCACAGGTGCGATTCAAACAGGAACAAAATTTTTATTAATAATCTTAGACAATTAGAGTTTCAATCCCTCACAGGTGCGATTCAAACATCTCAGACGAGAAAATATTGTTGCTCTATAATCCAGTTTCAATCCCTCACAGGTGCGATTCAAACCCGAATTGGGGGATGATTATTTTTATTCTGTTGCCATGTTTCAATCCCTCACAGGTGCGATTCAAACTTATTAAAAAAGTAAAATTAAAAAATTAAAAACAAAAAGTTTCAATCCCTCACAGGTGCGATTCAAACAAAGTGATAGAATTGTGGTTGTCAACCCCATTTTTTGGTTTCAATCCCTCACAGGTGCGATTCAAACTTATCTTCAAATGAGCAAAAAAATACAACTGATAAAGTGTTTCAATCCCTCACAGGTGCGATTCAAACAAATAACAAATGTAATATAAAATGCAAAATGCAAATGGTTTCAATCCCTCACAGGTGCGATTCAAACT
>JANXBN010000108.1 GCA_025060635.1 Candidatus Kryptonium sp.
ACACGCTACCTCGACAACTAATCAATTGCACTTGACATCGCTGTTTGAATCGCACCTGTGAGGGATTGAAACGGTGATTGAAATAAAAGGAGTTGAATTAAGGGATGGGTTTGAATCGCACCTGTGAGGGATTGAAACATATTTTCACTTTCTATATCAATCATCAAATTTTTTGTTTGAATCGCACCTGTGAGGGATTGAAACGCGTTAAATGTTGATTTTGTATTGTTTTTGATATACAGTTTGAATCGCACCTGTGAGGGATTGAAACAGATAAAAAAAGAAGAGATAGCAGACATCATTAAAAGTTTGAATCGCACCTGTGAGGGATTGAAACCTTCTCTATCGGTTCAATAAGTTTTCCCTCTTTAAAGTTTGAATCGCACCTGTGAGGGATTGAAACTTTTTTAGCACGTAAAAACGGCCTACGGGAATCTCAGTTTGAATCGCACCTGTGAGGGATTGAAACAAATATTTTTGTCGTAATATTTTCAATGCATTTTCTGTTTGAATCGCACCTGTGAGGGATTGAAACTCCATTAACCAGTAGTTTCCGTTTCTTCGCGAGGAGTGTTTGAATCGCACCTGTGAGGGATTGAAACTTTCGGTTTCCCGTTTTTAGTTTTTAAATACTCGTGTTTGAATCGCACCTGTGAGGGATTGAAACATTTTATTAATTGTCACGTATATTCCATTCCGCAAAAGTTTGAATCGCACCTGTGAGGGATT
>JANXBN010000109.1 GCA_025060635.1 Candidatus Kryptonium sp.
GTGAGGGATTGAAACTCATATCCCCAAGCATAAGGATCATTATTGCTTGCAAGTTTGAATCGCACCTGTGAGGGATTGAAACATTTTCATTGTTTGCAATCTTGACAAAATCATTTGAGTTTGAATCGCACCTGTGAGGGATTGAAACTTCTTTTGTTTTAATTCACTGACTTTAAGCAATACAGTTTGAATCGCACCTGTGAGGGATTGAAACTTGGACTCCTGCGATAAATTTTGTTTTAATTCGTTAAGGTTTGAATCGCACCTGTGAGGGATTGAAACAAACCATTGAAATATGTATACGAAATTACCCCCCCGTTTGAATCGCACCTGTGAGGGATTGAAACTGACACATCCATATCCAGTTTTCATACCTTCAACCCAGTTTGAATCGCACCTGTGAGGGATTGAAACGATGTTTACGGAACTCTTCTTAAAGCATATCTTGCTGTTTGAATCGCACCTGTGAGGGATTGAAACCAAAATCATTAGCTCCTCTAATAATTGACAAATATGTTTGAATCGCACCTGTGAGGGATTGAAACGTTGTATTGGTTTTTTGCTCATTTGAGGATAAGTTTGTTTGAATCGCACCTGTGAGGGATTGAAACGGAGGGGTTCCTACCCACTCCAGGAAAACAAACCTTGTTTGAATCGCACCTGTGAGGGATTGAAACAAAGTTTTTCGTTTTGGATTATAGAGCAATAGTATTTTGTTTG
>JANXBN010000110.1 GCA_025060635.1 Candidatus Kryptonium sp.
AACATTATCAAATAATTGAACTGAAAGGAGTTAAATTAAAGTTTCAATCCCTCACAGGTGCGATTCAAACGGTGTTGGTTATCGTAATAATCACACTGGTAGTGGGTTTCAATCCCTCACAGGTGCGATTCAAACTTAACGTAAATTATCAAGTAATTGAACTAGAAGGAGTGTTTCAATCCCTCACAGGTGCGATTCAAACGGATAAGACATTTGGTTTTGATTGGTGATACGATTATGTTTCAATCCCTCACAGGTGCGATTCAAACCCGTTTGAGAAGCCCTTAAAATTCGTGTATGAAATGTTTCAATCCCTCACAGGTGCGATTCAAACAAGCCCCTGTTCTGGGATAAGATTGGGGGCAGGAAAGGTTTCAATCCCTCACAGGTGCGATTCAAACTTTTATGTATTGCGTAACGGAATATATACAATAGTTAAGTTTCAATCCCTCACAGGTGCGATTCAAACTACTAAAGGATGATAAGTTTACTGTGATGAAAATTTGTTTCAATCCCTCACAGGTGCGATTCAAACTGCTTAGGACTGGACAAGGTTATTTGAAAACAAGTTTCAATCCCTCACAGGTGCGATTCAAACTTCTGTATCTGTAAATCACGACAAAATTGAAGTATTGTTTCAATCCCTCACAGGTGCGATTCAAACTGAAAGTGTATAAAGTGAGAAAATATGTGCCATATGCGTTTCAATCCCTCACAG
>JANXBN010000111.1 GCA_025060635.1 Candidatus Kryptonium sp.
GGTTATAGAGTGCAATAATTGTTTGAATCGCACCTGTGAGGGATTGAAACATTTGCATTTCAATTTCAAAAAGAACACCTAAAACTTGTTTGAATCGCACCTGTGAGGGATTGAAACCGGGAAAGGTGGGAAAGAGCGCTTGGTTTATTTAAAGTTTGAATCGCACCTGTGAGGGATTGAAACTTGTATATGTAATCAGCAACGCTTTCGGCATTTGGTGTTTGAATCGCACCTGTGAGGGATTGAAACTGAGTTAGGGATAGCGAAGATGATAGCGAAGTTTGGTGTTTGAATCGCACCTGTGAGGGATTGAAACAAATCATTTGGCAATACTTTTCAAGAAACATTTCATTAGTGTTTGAATCGCACCTGTGAGGGATTGAAACACTAATATCACTCAAAACTTTTTTCATTTCTGAAACTGTTTGAATCGCACCTGTGAGGGATTGAAACTACTGCCTTTCAGTTAATACCCTCCGCGCACACTCCGTTTGAATCGCACCTGTGAGGGATTGAAACTTTAATTGATAAAACTTTACTTTCTTTTCTTTTCTATGTTTGAATCGCACCTGTGAGGGATTGAAACACTGGTTTAATAAAATCTTGCTGTTTAAACGAAAAAAGTTTGAATCGCACCTGTGAGGGATTGAAACTTTAGTTCTACTATTTTGTTATTAATACTGAAACTAAGTTTGAATCGCACCTGTGAGGGATT
>JANXBN010000112.1 GCA_025060635.1 Candidatus Kryptonium sp.
CCAATGTTTAAATTCCACACTGGTTCAATTCTCACTTGTAGTATTGCGAAATATGGCGAAACGATTGAACAGTTTAAATTCCACACTGGTTCAATTCTCACTTTTATTGCTTTAACTTTATACTTTTCACAACCTTCGTTTAAATTCCACACTGGTTCAATTCTCACTTAAATTGCCTCCATATGGTAATTTGAATGAAAAATGTTTAAATTCCACACTGGTTCAATTCTCACCCCCTTCCCTTGGGAAGGGGCTGAGGATTAAATAAAGTTTAAATTCCACACTGGTTCAATTCTCACCAATCACATTGTTTGTGCATCGTTATGATATTAAAAAGTTTAAATTCCACACTGGTTCAATTCTCACTGAAACCCCGCTGGGGAAATTCTTTGTGCTTAAGAAGTTTAAATTCCACACTGGTTCAATTCTCACTAAGATAACTGCTCGTGCGTATATGATGTTTAAGTGTTTAAATTCCACACTGGTTCAATTCTCACAAAATAAGATTAGTGAAACTAGATGGCAATTTATACGGTTTAAATTCCACACTGGTTCAATTCTCACTAATTTGATAATTTACAGCGAAACTGATACTTTTATGTTTAAATTCCACACTGGTTCAATTCTCACTTGCTTTGGATTGTAAATAAACAATATTTTTTCGCTGTTTAAATTCCACACTGGTTCAATTCTCACAAAGACAAAATTGTAAT
>JANXBN010000113.1 GCA_025060635.1 Candidatus Kryptonium sp.
TCAAAATCATCAGTGAGAATTGAACCAGTGTGGAATTTAAACTTTTGAACTAACAGTTTTCTTACTTCAAGATTGTCACGTGAGAATTGAACCAGTGTGGAATTTAAACTTTTGTATGAGTAACTTTTTTACCTCAAGCTTGTCAGTGAGAATTGAACCAGTGTGGAATTTAAACATTTTGTTTTCAAATTTTCTTCTTTTGGGGTCATAAGTGAGAATTGAACCAGTGTGGAATTTAAACTATCCTTTAAATTAATTATTTCTTCTTTTTTATCTGTGAGAATTGAACCAGTGTGGAATTTAAACTCAAGGAAAGGCACGCTGAATTTGATAGTGCTATTGGTGAGAATTGAACCAGTGTGGAATTTAAACTTTTGTACGACTAGCTTTTTAATTTCGTAATTACCAGGTGAGAATTGAACCAGTGTGGAATTTAAACACTTAATTCAATCTTAACAAAGCCCATATACATATGTGAGAATTGAACCAGTGTGGAATTTAAACGTTTTTGAGGCAAGAAGTGATAGGGTGGTAATAGTTGTGAGAATTGAACCAGTGTGGAATTTAAACCTTCTTCTTTTTTATCTTCATTTCTCAGATACTTTGTGAGAATTGAACCAGTGTGGAATTTAAACACTATCACAACATATATTCCGTTTCGTAACACGAAAAGTGAGAATTGAACCAGTGTGGAATTTAAAC
>JANXBN010000114.1 GCA_025060635.1 Candidatus Kryptonium sp.
AAACAAAGAAGAATTATTTGCTAAAGATTTGTTTGAATCGCACCTGTGAGGGATTGAAACTATTTCCTTTTAACTCAATTTCTATCCAATTAACAAGTTTGAATCGCACCTGTGAGGGATTGAAACTTGAGCCGATAAAAAAACTATTGAGGTTTGTTTATGTTTGAATCGCACCTGTGAGGGATTGAAACAAAATTTTATTTTTAAATCCGAGAGAGATTACAAAAAGTTTGAATCGCACCTGTGAGGGATTGAAACATTTGAACTATTCCCTTTTCCTCAATTTGAACTATTCGTTTGAATCGCACCTGTGAGGGATTGAAACGATTTCTATTGGAACGGCGATGATATTGCAATAATGTGTTTGAATCGCACCTGTGAGGGATTGAAACGAATTTGAAGGGTTAAAACCAAAAATCAGGGTAAGGCGTTTGAATCGCACCTGTGAGGGATTGAAACTTTTTTTGAGGGGTGGTGGGTGGGGTGGGGGTAGGGTGTTTGAATCGCACCTGTGAGGGATTGAAACCTTTTTTTCTATTCAAAATCTTTTTCTGAAATTTTGGTTTGAATCGCACCTGTGAGGGATTGAAACAAAAATAAAAGCGGGCAGGTGATTGGGCAAAATGAGTTTGAATCGCTCCTGTGAGGGATTGAAACAGAACTTTGCAAATTTTTTTTCAATTACGTCAAGCGTTTCTCTTGT
>JANXBN010000115.1 GCA_025060635.1 Candidatus Kryptonium sp.
CTGATTCTCTCTTCACCTATTATGTGTTTGAATCGCACCTGTGAGGGATTGAAACCTCTTTTTGGGGTTGTAAACTACTAATATTTTTTCCGGTTTGAATCGCACCTGTGAGGGATTGAAACGAAACCCCTCAATTGGTTTAACAAAATTTCCCATTTGTTTGAATCGCACCTGTGAGGGATTGAAACGATTTTATTGGTATACTTTTCACAACCTTCAGGTAGGTTTGAATCGCACCTGTGAGGGATTGAAACACCCACAATAACAATTTATTATCCTTGCGTAAAATTTGTTTGAATCGCACCTGTGAGGGATTGAAACGTTCTAAGCAGCAATAAACATAACTCGCTATCAAGAGTTTGAATCGCACCTGTGAGGGATTGAAACAGGAAATGGATAAAACATCAACAGCACATCTGGTACTGTTTGAATCGCACCTGTGAGGGATTGAAACGAGAAATGAAGATAAAAAAGAAGAAGTGGTAAGCCTGTTTGAATCGCACCTGTGAGGGATTGAAACTTGCCTTACCGAAAAAACTTCTGGGGTGTCATTAAAATAGTTTGAATCGCACCTGTGAGGGATTGAAACTTGTTTTTTAGATTTATAGTTTTCACAGTTTTCAAGGTTTGAATCGCACCTGTGAGGGATTGAAACGGGTTTAACAAAATTTCGGAGTGTGTGCGGTGGTGGGTT
>JANXBN010000116.1 GCA_025060635.1 Candidatus Kryptonium sp.
GGCGCGCCTTTCGTATGATCCAGCGCGATAACCCTGATCTGCTGTTGCTCCAGTGGTGGACGCCGTTCTGGTCGCCGATGCTGTTTGTGCTGACTCGCCTGGTGCGCCGTTATACGAATGTGCGCATCCTGTTCTTGTGCCATCACGTAATCGCCCCCGATGGCGGCATGTTCGACTGGTATCTGGCGCGGCGCATTCTCTGGCGCGGGCATGCGTTCATTGTAATGAGCGAAGAAGATTTTGCGCTGCTGCGACGCGCACTTCCATGGGCGCGCATCAAAGGGATCACTCACCCACCCTATGATGTATTCAGCCGTACGCCGCTGCCACGCGCCGAAGCGCGCGCACGCCTAGGGTTGAGTGAGGACGATCCGGTGCTGCTCTTCTTCGGGTTCATCCGACGCTACAAGGGGTTGCGTCACCTGCTGCGGGCGCTGCCGCTAGTGCGTGAGCACATCCCCGCACGGTTGCTGGTCGTTGGCGAGTTCTGGGAGGACGAGCGTCCCTATCGCGCTCTGGTGCGCGAACTTGGTCTTGATGATGTAGTGCATTTCCACAGCGAGTATGTTCCTAACGAACAGATCGCTGTCTACTTTTCGGCGTGCGATGCGGTTGTGCTTCCCTATCTCGAAGCGACGC
>JANXBN010000117.1 GCA_025060635.1 Candidatus Kryptonium sp.
CACTCCCCGCTTCTTGTTTGTAGCCTACCTGTGAGGGATTGAAACTGGGTCCCAACCCGGCCTTCCGCGCTTGGATGTAAGTTTGTAGCCTACCTGTGAGGGATTGAAACTGTCGGCAGGGGAGCCTGCGCCCGCGTCGCTGGGGTGTTTGTAGCCTACCTGTGAGGGATTGAAACGTCGTCCTCGTAGTCATCGAAGTGTGCTTCGATTTGGTTTGTAGCCTACCTGTGAGGGATTGAAACTTGCTTGGATGGTACCGAAGCCTGCTGCGGCGAGTGGTTTGTAGCCTACCTGTGAGGGATTGAAACATCGGTGTCGGTGTGCCGATTGAGGAGGCTCAGACGGGTTTGTAGCCTACCTGTGAGAGATTGAAATGGCGCGTGGTACGCCGTGTACGGCAACCTCGTGAGGTTTGTAGCCTACCTGTGAGGGATTGAAACGAGGATCTTGGGAAATGGCATCTCTTTGGCGATATCGGTTTGTAGCCTACCTGTGAGGGATTGAAACATTCAATGTGCCACTGACCATGCGTTTACACCTCCTCGGCTGGTTTGTAGCCTACCTGTGAGGGATTGAAACGAACTCAGAACCCTGTTCTACCAGATGCGCGAATACGTTTGTAGCCTACCTGTGAGGGA
>JANXBN010000118.1 GCA_025060635.1 Candidatus Kryptonium sp.
GTCGCAATGATGGCCATCGACATCCGTCCCGGCGATGAGGTCATTACCACGCCTTACACTTTCTTCGCCACTGCTGGTTCGATTGCCCGGCTCGGCGCTGTTCCGGTTTTTGTGGGCATCGATCCGCTGACCTTCAATATTGACCCGTCTGCCATCGAGTCGCGCATCACGCCGCGCACGCGGGTGATTATGCCGGTGCATCTCTACGGACAGATGGCGGATATGGACCCGATTATGGAGATTGCGCAGCGCCATCATCTGATCGTTATCGAGGACGCAGCGCAGGCGATTGGGTCGGAGTACAAGGGTCAGCGCGCGGGCTCCATCGGGCACATGGGATGTTTCAGTTTCTTCCCCTCGAAGAACCTGGGCGGCTTTGGCGACGGCGGCATGGTCACAACAAACGACGCTGCGCTGGCAGAACGGGTCCGGTTGCTCCGCAACCATGGCGCGCATCCGAAGTACTACCACAAACTGATCGGCGGCAACTTCCGCCTCGACGCTCTGCAGGCGGCTGTGTTGCGGGTGAAGCTGAAGTATCTGGATAATTGGACGGCGGGACGGCAGCGGAACGCAGCGACCTACCGCCGCCTGTTCAGCGAGGCGGGGCTGGTCATCGACGCGCCCGC
>JANXBN010000119.1 GCA_025060635.1 Candidatus Kryptonium sp.
AGGTGCGATTCAAACAGAATAAGAAAAAAAGAAATAAAACTTGAAGGATTGTTTCAATCCCTCACAGGTGCGATTCAAACTTGAAAACCCCCACCCCAAGGAAAAAATTTATCTTTTGTTTCAATCCCTCACAGGTGCGATTCAAACTGAAATAAAAAAGTTGATTGTCCAAAATGGAAGGTAGTTTCAATCCCTCACAGGTGCGATTCAAACGGAAAATGGCGGCATTTACGCTTTTTAGTGCCAAAGGTTTCAATCCCTCACAGGTGCGATTCAAACCCTTGCACAGTGGCAAGAGGACCCCACGCTACAAACAAGTTTCAATCCCTCACAGGTGCGATTCAAACAAATTGTCAAAAGAAAATCGTGAATTGAACATTGCAACGTTTCAATCCCTCACAGGTGCGATTCAAACATAAAATTAGTAAAAATAGAAGACAATTTGTTTGCAGGTTTCAATCCCTCACAGGTGCGATTCAAACTTTATTTTTTTTGCTTTTTTATTTGCTTTTATTTTTTGTTTCAATCCCTCACAGGTGCGATTCAAACAGGAACCCCTCCAGGTGACGTTATCCTGAAATTAAAGTTTCAATCCCTCACAGGTGCGATTCAAACATTATTATTAAAA
>JANXBN010000120.1 GCA_025060635.1 Candidatus Kryptonium sp.
ACTATAAGGCGGGAACATTTATTAAAGCATCTGACAGCGTTTGAATCGCACCTGTGAGGGATTGAAACGAGGTTTAATTACAAAATAGAAGAACCCGATATTTTAGTTTGAATCGCACCTGTGAGGGATTGAAACAAGCATGTGAAAAATTTTTAAAATTTGAGTATCAGGGTTTGAATCGCACCTGTGAGGGATTGAAACGAGGATACGGATAAAAGATTAATAACATATCAGGTTCGTTTGAATCGCACCTGTGAGGGATTGAAACGATTGTAAACAAACAATATCCTTTCGTCTGAAACGATGGTTTGAATCGCACCTGTGAGGGATTGAAACGGTTTGTGATTTTGGCTGCACAATTGCACAATCGCATAGTTTGAATCGCACCTGTGAGGGATTGAAACAGGAATGGAATATATCTAGTTATTGATGATAAGTATGTTTGAATCGCACCTGTGAGGGATTGAAACTTCCATTATAACATACTTACCATTCTGCACAAGCATGTTTGAATCGCACCTGTGAGGGATTGAAACGATAAATAAATCTCGTAAGGTGTCATATCTTTCAAAGTTTGAATCGCACCTGTGAGGGATTGAAACCAGAAATTTTTGCGTTTCTGA
>JANXBN010000121.1 GCA_025060635.1 Candidatus Kryptonium sp.
GTTAGAATCGCACCTGTGAGGGATTGAAACTTTGATTTTATTTGTATAGTTTTCACGGTTTTTAAGTTTGAATCGCACCTGTGAGGGATTGAAACAAAACATCCACCATTTTGTGTCATCTTCAAGTTCATCGTTTGAATCGCACCTGTGAGGGATTGAAACAACAAATTATTCTCCAACCTTATTAATTGTATTTTTGTTTGAATCGCACCTGTGAGGGATTGAAACCAATAATTAACAGTTTCAATAATGTTTTCTAGCTCTGTTTGAATCGCACCTGTGAGGGATTGAAACCTCTAGTTCGACCACTTGCCAATTAATATTAAAAGTGTTTGAATCGCACCTGTGAGGGATTGAAACTCAACCGAATTTACACGCTCAAGCAACAAATACTTTGTTTGAATCGCACCTGTGAGGGATTGAAACGCTTCTTCTAATTGCCTCAAACTGTTAATGAAAATTTGTTTGAATCGCACCTGTGAGGGATTGAAACTAAATACTTCATATATTTTTGTCGCAGTATTCTCAGTTTGAATCGCACCTGTGAGGGATTGAAACTTGAAAGATGATAAATTGACAACGATGAAAATACTGGTTTGAATCGCACCTGTGAGGGATAGAA
>JANXBN010000122.1 GCA_025060635.1 Candidatus Kryptonium sp.
TCGAAGCGGCGCGCTGCCTGGGGATCAGCCAGACGGCGATCATGTTCCGCCACATTCTACCGAACGCCATCAGCCCGATTATCGTTGCCGCCACGCTGGAGATCGGCAGCGCGATCATCGCCGAGTCGACCCTCTCGTTCCTCGGCGTCGGCTTCCCGCCCGACACGCCGACCTGGGGGCGCCTGGTGACCGATGGCAGTCAGTACCTGCAGGCGGCGCCGTGGCTGGCGCTCATTCCAGGCGCGCTGATCTTCCTCACCGTGTTGAGCATCAACTTCATGGGCGATGGGCTGCGCGATGCGCTTGATCCGAGGTCGAGGCTATGAGCGGAGGTTAGGGGGGTTTAAGGGTTAAGGGTTAAGGGTTAGGGGTTAGAGATCAGGATCGCCGTATGAGACGTATGGCTCTGAGTGTTCCTGGAGATAGCGTTCTGATGCAGCTCTCAGCTTGGTAATCATCGATGAGAGCATGCGCAAACACTCATCTGTCAGCGATATCATACGCTCGTATGACTCATCCGTGATAAGTTTGCAGTCACGGGCAACGTGAAGCCAGTAGTCGGTTTCATTTGCAGAAGCACGGGCGATCCGGAGATAGCGAGCATATTCCTTGCCAGTATCT
>JANXBN010000123.1 GCA_025060635.1 Candidatus Kryptonium sp.
ACATACTTTGGTGGTCTTACAAAGTTTGATGGGACAAATTGGACTGTTTATAACACATCAAATTCAAGTTTGCCGAATAATTGGGTTAGTGCGATAGCGATAGATGGGCAAGGGAATAAATGGGTTGGGACATATTTTGGTGGTCTTGCAAAGTTTGATGGGACAAATTGGACTGTTTATAACACATCAAATTCAAGATTGCCAAATAATACCGTTAATGCGATAGCAATAGATGGACAAGGAAATAAGTGGATTGGGACAGGGAATGGTCTTGCAAAATTTGATGGGACAAATTGGACTGTTTATAACACAACGAATTCGGGTTTGCCAAGTAATTCTATTAGCGCAATAGTAATAGATGCTCAAGGAAATAAGTGGATTGGGACAAATGGTGGAGGGCTTGTAAAATTTGATGGAGTGAATTGGACTGTATATACCCCGAGTAATTCAAATTTGGTGGTGAATGATATTTATGAAATCTTAGTTGATGTTCAGAATATTAAGTGGATCGGAACAAATGGTGGTGGGTTTGTAAAATTTGATGGAACAAATTGGGCGGTTTATAACACATCAAATTCAAGGTTGCCAAGTAACGTCATTAATGCGATAGCGATAGATG
>JANXBN010000124.1 GCA_025060635.1 Candidatus Kryptonium sp.
GGATGCAACTGAGCACAGCCATTGTTTCAATCCCTCACAGGTGCGATTCAAACAAGAAAACGTTCGAAAATCCAGTTGGCAAAATTTATGTGTTTCAATCCCTCACAGGTGCGATTCAAACAGATTGAGGTTCTTGATAGCGAGTTATGTTTAATGCTGTGTTTCAATCCCTCACAGGTGCGATTCAAACAAGTGAATGAATTAAAGAATAAAAACGAGAATTAATCGTTTCAATCCCTCACAGGTGCGATTCAAACTGACAATTTGCCAAATTTGATTGGACAAATGAATTTGTTTCAATCCCTCACAGGTGCGATTCAAACACGCAAAAATATCTAAGAACATTTGTTATTAGCATTGTTTCAATCCCTCACAGGTGCGATTCAAACTTGTTTTTTAACGATACTATTGAAGCTTATTCATTTAAGTTTCAATCCCTCACAGGTGCGATTCAAACCAGGGTGCCATTCCAGGAGATGTGAGCTTGAAGTTAAAGTTTCAATCCCTCACAGGTGCGATTCAAACGGGGTTGGTTAACATTGAGTTAAGTTTGTGGTTAAAGGTTTCAATCCCTCACAGGTGCGATTCAAACTTATGTTGCACGCGCCGTTTGTT
>JANXBN010000125.1 GCA_025060635.1 Candidatus Kryptonium sp.
TTGAGAATGCTAAGCTTGAGGAACGTGGAAAGCAGTTTAAATTCCACACTGGTTCAATTCTCACAAAAAATGCTAGTACAAAATGGAAGGTGTGTTTATTGTTTAAATTCCACACTGGTTCAATTCTCACAAAGAAGAAGTGGTAAAAATAGAAAAGAATTTTTAAGATTAAACCAAGTTGTATAAATTCCACACTGGTTCAATTCTCACTACTGTGAGAATTGTTGATGTTTTAAAAAGAGCTGCGTTTAAATTCCACACTGGTTCAATTCTCACCCTGTTGCAGCTTATGTTGCCTCTTGGTTAAGTGTGAGTTTAAATTCCACACTGGTTCAATTCTCACCAGGACAATTTGAAATTATGCTAATATACAAAGAGAAGTTTAAATTCCACACTGGTTCAATTCTCACATAAAAATTTTCAAAAAATATAAAAACAAGAAGGTAGTTTAAATTCCACACTGGTTCAATTCTCACTTGACAACAACCCTGGGAATCCTGAACTCCTCAAACCCGTTTAAATTCCACACTGGTTCAATTCTCACTGTTTTACAATCACATTTTAACATCGCGCGAAAGTTTGTTTAAATTCCACACTGGTTCAATTCTCACACTATTCGCGGGATG
>JANXBN010000126.1 GCA_025060635.1 Candidatus Kryptonium sp.
CCTGTGAGGGATTGAAACTCTGAAACGATGTTTAAATACATACCTTATTTTTCTTTTGTTTGAATCGCACCTGTGAGGGATTGAAACGTTCCTTCAATTTTAACTATTTTCCCCCCAACAGCGAGTTTGAATCGCACCTGTGAGGGATTGAAACAAGTGAAATCAAAAACAAAAAGAAAAAAAAATGGTAAAGTTTGAATCGCACCTGTGAGGGATTGAAACAAAAAATGATGAAGTTTATGTATAAAATTGAAGTGCCGTTTGAATCGCACCTGTGAGGGATTGAAACTATGTTCAAAAGTTTTAGAAGTCTCACGCCTCAAAAAGTTTGAATCGCACCTGTGAGGGATTGAAACATTTTCTAAATATATGTTTCTCACTTCTCTTCGTGTAAGTTTGAATCGCACCTGTGAGGGATTGAAACAGTTAAGTTGGAAGTTGAAGTGAAAACAAAAACAAAGTTTGAATCGCACCTGTGAGGGATTGAAACGATGGATGATGAATTGAAAAATGGATTGAATAATGCGTTTGAATCGCACCTGTGAGGGATTGAAACTATTTATAGCAATAGAATAAAAATAACCATCCTTTAAGTTTGAATCGCACCTGTG
>JANXBN010000127.1 GCA_025060635.1 Candidatus Kryptonium sp.
ACCGTGCCCATGTTTGAATCGCACCTGTGAGGGATTGAAACTGCCATTCCAGGAAAACGTGCCTACCACTCTGCACAAGTTTGAATCGCACCTGTGAGGGATTGAAACTTATATGTGCACTATGATTATGAATATGCACCAAACGAGTTTGAATCGCACCTGTGAGGGATTGAAACGTTAAATAACACAAGTGTTTTATTAAATTCCTTCCAAGTTTGAATCGCACCTGTGAGGGATTGAAACTTTAATTTCCCTGAAACTGGGGGGGACTTGAACAGCATGTTTGAATCGCACCTGTGAGGGATTGAAACAATAACCGTGTCCGTGCCTAAGTAACATTAGGCACAAGTTTGAATCGCACCTGTGAGGGATTGAAACGGAATGGCAGGGTGCCATTCCAGGAGATGTGGCGTTGTTTGAATCGCACCTGTGAGGGATTGAAACATTGAAAAGACAAAAAAAATAAGGCAAGTGCGGTAGTGTTTGAATCGCACCTGTGAGGGATTGAAACAAAGTATGCGAGTTGGATACGGAGCGGTTAAAATTTGTTTGAATCGCACCTGTGAGGGATTGAAACTTAAAATACAACTTCATTTTTTGCTCCA
>JANXBN010000128.1 GCA_025060635.1 Candidatus Kryptonium sp.
GAGTTTTGCAAGAAGATGCTTTCTGAGTTTCAATCCCTCACAGGTGCGATTCAAACATAATTAAATTTTACAAAACTAAACCATCAACGCTAGTTTCAATCCCTCACAGGTGCGATTCAAACGAATTGTGGTTGTCAATCCCATTTTTTGGGATAAACTGTTTCAATCCCTCACAGGTGCGATTCAAACCCCAATTGTGGTTGGTCTGATATTGTTTATTTACTGTTTCAATCCCTCACAGGTGCGATTCAAACGAGATGTGCTTCTCAAAGTAAGTGAATTAAAACAAAGTTTCAATCCCTCACAGGTGCGATTCAAACAAGGTGCCATTCCAGGAGAAGTCCTAGCTAAATTAGAGTTTCAATCCCTCACAGGTGCGATTCAAACGTCCTTCCCAAAGGAAGGGATTGATTAAGGGATTTAAGTTTCAATCCCTCACAGGTGCGATTCAAACGAGTTGCCGTGAATAAAAAAATAAAACTAGTAAAATTGTTTCAATCCCTCACAGGTGCGATTCAAACTTTTTTCATTTAAACAACAAAAATTACTTGAGCCAATGTTTCAATCCCTCACAGGTGCGATTCAAACAAGGTAATTCCTGC
>JANXBN010000129.1 GCA_025060635.1 Candidatus Kryptonium sp.
GAATTTAAACTTTTTTGTTTTTTGGTTTGTTTCACCTTAACCACAAGTGAGAATTGAACCAGTGTGGAATTTAAACTTATGTCTTTGCGAAAGATCTTTATATCTTGTGCTAGGTGAGAATTGAACCAGTGTGGAATTTAAACTATTATTGTGGATTGCAAAATGAAAGATTGAAATCGGTGAGAATTGAACCAGTGTGGAATTTAAACTTCCTCAAAACGTAAAAGTGTCCAACAGGCGTTTCAGTGAGAATTGAACCAGTGTGGAATTTAAACGTTCAAAGTTTGATTGAGCAAAATAAAGTTAAATTGGTGAGAATTGAACCAGTGTGGAATTTAAACTTCTTCAAAAACACAATTTCCAGCACCGCACGAATCAGTGAGAATTGAACCAGTGTGGAATTTAAACTAACTTCTTTGATTGTTGGTTATACCCCCACTTACAGTGAGAATTGAACCAGTGTGGAATTTAAACAAAAATGAAATTATATTTCAATGATATTGTAGAAATGTGAGAATTGAACCAGTGTGGAATTTAAACCAAAATCTTTATCCTTCAAGTTTGCAATTATTTCTGTGAGAATTGAACCAGTGTGGAAT
>JANXBN010000130.1 GCA_025060635.1 Candidatus Kryptonium sp.
CGCGGGCAACATCACGGCATACTGGATGGGCTTCAGCGAATACTATGCCGACGGCTTGATCCGTCGGCGGCCGCGGCTGCTGGGCGCGCAAGCGTCAGGCGCTGCACCGCTCGTGCATGGGCACACAGTCGAGCGCCCGGAGACGGTTGCTACAGCTATTCGCATAGGCAATCCAGTGCGCTGGCGAGAGGCGGAAGCAGCGCTACGCGAAAGCAATGGTCACATCACCGACGTGAGCGACGATGCCATCCTCGAGTGGCAAGCGAAAATAGCAAACCTGGAGGGCGTCTTTGTTGAGCCAGCATGCGCCGCGAGCGTAGCCGCGATCGCCAAGGGACGCAAAGAGGGATGGTTGCACATGGAAGGTCAGCGTGTGGTGTGCGTGATGACCGGCCATGGCTTGAAGGACCCCGACACCGTGCTTGCCAACGCGCAACCGCCAAAGACTATTCCAGCACGAGTGGAGTCGCTGCTCAACATCCTCGAGTGAGTACATGAGGCACATCATCACCTTGCGCGTGCCCGCCACGAGCGCGAACCTTGGTCCCGGCTTCGACAGCATGGGGCTAGCACTCGATCTCTGGAACACCTTCTCG
>JANXBN010000131.1 GCA_025060635.1 Candidatus Kryptonium sp.
CTCACAAAAGAAAAAATACCTGAAACGCCCCATACAACCAGTTTAAATTCCACACTGGTTCAATTCTCACTACGTCGGGTGTTTCAATTTCATACACAAATTTCAAGTTTAAATTCCACACTGGTTCAATTCTCACAATAGTTTTATAAGGATAAAACATTAACAATACGTCGTTTAAATTCCACACTGGTTCAATTCTCACAAACATCGGGCACCTCAATTTTATAAACGAATTTTAAGTTTAAATTCCACACTGGTTCAATTCTCACGAAGCGATAGGGTTGTAATTGTCAAACCTATATTTGTTTAAATTCCACACTGGTTCAATTCTCACTAAAGGTTCACCAATTATAAGCAATAATCCTTATAGCGTTTAAATTCCACACTGGTTCAATTCTCACCAGAGTGGGGCAATGTAATTGATTATTTAGCACTGATGTTTAAATTCCACACTGGTTCAATTCTCACCTTGCTCTTACAGGACGACCAGTTTTCTGATAAAAGTTTAAATTCCACACTGGTTCAATTCTCACTGACACTCTTATAGGGATAATATAAAAACAAAATATCGTTTAAATTCCACACTGGTTCAA
>JANXBN010000132.1 GCA_025060635.1 Candidatus Kryptonium sp.
GAGCCGGTGGCGTTCGGTCGTGACGCGCCAGTGCGCTGTGAGACGTTCTCCCTGATAGACGCCGATTTTGATGTTCGTGTTGCCGATATCAATAGTTAGCAGCATAACGCACCGTGGCTCTATGGAAACCAGACCCGCACATCCTCCGGGCGACGCACCGCGCCCAACGCGAGCATCAGCTTGATTCGCGCCTTGCGACCGTTAAGGCCATGGGCAAAGAGCACTCCTAGCTGCTCGAGATCATGGTACGCACCGACATAGCCGTACTCATCGTACAGGACGCCGCCGACTCGCGGTGCAACCACGACCATGATACGCTGCGCAATCGCTTCCTGTATCGCAGGCAGCCACCATGGCGGCACTCGGCCGCTGCCAAACGCTTCAATCACAATCCCTGCGACACGATCAGCAATCGCGTGACGCACCAGGCGATCATCGCTCCCCTGACCAAGGGTGATGAGATCGACCCGCTCTTCTAGGTGGACGCATGGGATGAACGTGCGCTGTACCGGGCGATGACGCATCCAGACGCGGTCAGCGACGATCCAGCCAAGCGGACCCGATCCTGGTGCAG
>JANXBN010000133.1 GCA_025060635.1 Candidatus Kryptonium sp.
TTGATGCATCCATAGTTTGAATCGCACCTGTGAGGGATTGAAACTACCATTCTGAATTATCATTTTTTTAACCTCAAGATTGTTTGAATCGCACCTGTGAGGGATTGAAACCTTTAGATTGTTAACAAAAATTTTGTTTCTAAATCCAATACTAGTTTGAATCGCACCTGTGAGGGATTGAAACTAACTCGCTAACCTGTTCTGGGGTTAGCTGATGCTGAGTTTGAATCGCACCTGTGAGGGATTGAAACAGCTGTTGAAACAACCTCTTTTGCCATTCTTTCAATGGTTTGAATCGCACCTGTGAGGGATTGAAACTGATGTTGTTAATTTTACAGTCAACAAGCTCATGGTGTTTGAATCGCACCTGTGAGGGATTGAAACTCGTATCCCCAACTATAAGGATTATTGCTTATAATCGTTTGAATCGCACCTGTGAGGGATTGAAACTATTCAACTTCAGTTTCGGACTCAATCAGCATTTGTTGTTTGAATCGCACCTGTGAGGGATTGAAACCTATGTATAGGTTATTCTCTAGTTTCACTAATTCTATGTTTGAATCGCACCTGTGAG
>JANXBN010000134.1 GCA_025060635.1 Candidatus Kryptonium sp.
TGAATGTCCTAAAATTTTTTGTAAGTTTGAATCGCACCTGTGAGGGATTGAAACTGTCCAGTTTTGAGCAACAACAATAATAATTTTGCAGGTTTGAATCGCACCTGTGAGGGATTGAAACTTTTTTAACACATAGTATTGGCCAATTCGGTTCTCAAGTTTGAATCGCACCTGTGAGGGATTGAAACAATTGTTTTCGTTTTGGATTGTAAACAAATAGTATTTGTTTGAATCGCACCTGTGAGGGATTGAAACTTAAATATGACTGCTGTGTAAATGCCGTTTTTAATAGTTTGAATCGCACCTGTGAGGGATTGAAACGTTTTATTGGTATAGTTTTAATGGTTTTCAAATATCCTGTTTGAATCGCACCTGTGAGGGATTGAAACATTTTTGAAGGGGTTATACTCACAGCGTAAAAGTAAGTTTGAATCGCACCTGTGAGGGATTGAAACTTTTAATTTAATTTCTACCCAATTTATAAAAAAAGTAAGTTTGAATCGCACCTGTGAGGGATTGAAACCTTATTTTAGATTCAAAAGTTTTTCGTTTTGGATTATGTTTGAATCGC
>JANXBN010000135.1 GCA_025060635.1 Candidatus Kryptonium sp.
AGCCGGGGTTGGCGCGCGCACCCACAACTCCCGCAGCGGCTGGCGCACTTTGATCCCCGCCGCTCGCCGCGCCGCGCGCCCGACGGAGACGGCCTTCAGCAGCACTTCGGTGTCTGCCACCAGGCGTTCTTCGAGCAACGCTTCGTTGACCTGCGGCCATGCGGCGAGGTGTACGCTCTCCGGCGCATCGGTCTGTCCCTCGTGACTCTCCAGGCCGACCAGGTTGCGGTAGATCGCCTCAGCAACGAACGGCACGAACGGCGCTGCCAGTTTCGCCACCGTGAGTAGACAAGTGTAGAGCGTCGCATATGCCGCCTGCTTGTCGCTGTCGTGCTCGCTCTTCCAGAAGCGCCGCCGATTGCGTCGCACATACCAGTTCGACAGTTCATCGACGAAATCTTCGATGGCGCGTCCCGCTGTCGTGACATCATACGCCTCGAATGCGTCGGTCACGGTGCGTACCAGGCTATTCAGCCGCGCCAGCGCCCACCGGTCGATGGGAATGAGGTTTGCAGGATTGAGATACTGCTCAACGCCGTCCTTTGTCGGCGTCCA
>JANXBN010000136.1 GCA_025060635.1 Candidatus Kryptonium sp.
TGTGAGGGATTGAAACTTTTCATTGACAATTTCGTCCCCGCAGTGATTGCAAAGTTTGAATCGCACCTGTGAGGGATTGAAACAAGTGACGTGAGCTTGAGGTTAAACGAATTACAATTTAGTTTGAATCGCACCTGTGAGGGATTGAAACTTCAAAAATTTCATAAATTTTTTTTCAATTATGTCAGTTTGAATCGCACCTGTGAGGGATTGAAACTCGTATTTCTCCTTTTTGTTTTTGTTAATTTAACTTTGTTTGAATCGCACCTGTGAGGGATTGAAACCTCCAAAACTCCTTTACATCATAAATTATAATTTTATGTTTGAATCGCACCTGTGAGGGATTGAAACGGTTTTATTCGCGTTTTAACTCATTTTTCAGCTCATTGTTTGAATCGCACCTGTGAGGGATTGAAACATTTCATATACAAATTTTAACGGTTTTTCAAAGCATGTTTGAATCGCACCTGTGAGGGATTGAAACTCTCTTACATCGTTTAACAGTTTCTGATGTTCTTTTGGGTTTGAATCGCACCTGTGAGGGATTGAAACT
>JANXBN010000137.1 GCA_025060635.1 Candidatus Kryptonium sp.
GACGAACACAGCCTCGCGGCTGCGGGCGACCCGCTTGTCGAAGGCGATCTTGCTGTACTCAGAGAAGACCTGCCCGAAGCGATGCTTGAAGTCTTGGGAGACATGGCGCAGCTCGTAGGGCAGCGAGGGCACGCGCCACAGCCCATCGCGACGTCGCTCCAAACGAACGCCGAGGTAGCGGCAAGCGCGCTCGAAGAAGCGCTCGATGTATTCAGGCACGAGGCGATGCTCGCGTGCTTGGCGATCTTCGCCCAAGATGCGCTGCAGGTCAATGTGCCGCGTCGCCAAAGCTTCGAGAGCAGCTTGGCGCACTTTCTCCACCGCCTCGGCATCGGGGATGGCTTGGATCTGGCTTACGATCTCCTCCAGAGTGCGTCGGTTAGCAATCGCTTCCACGATGAGGTCTTTGAGCGAGCGTCCGGGCACTACTTCACCGATGACGTCGAAGACGCGATCGCTGCCCATGGCTTGGCGAATGCGATCGAGCTTCTCAAAGAGCGCCCGCAGCACCTTGCCCTCGCGCGTGTCGCCCGCGACTAAGTTGTAGAT
>JANXBN010000138.1 GCA_025060635.1 Candidatus Kryptonium sp.
ATGATGTTTAAATTCCACACTGGTTCAATTCTCACGTTGTAAAAAGTATATCCATAAATCAAAAACAAAATAAGTTTAAATTCCACACTGGTTCAATTCTCACGTTTTGGGATAAAATTGGGGGGGGGAAAATCAACAAAGTTTAAATTCCACACTGGTTCAATTCTCACGAAAACAAAGTTGGACAATACTATGTACTAAGAAAGTTTAAATTCCACACTGGTTCAATTCTCACTAAGCATATTTTCCTGGAATGGCAGGGTGCCGTTCCGTTTAAATTCCACACTGGTTCAATTCTCACAAACCCAAACCCCAACCCTTACCCCACCCCTTAACCCGTTTAAATTCCACACTGGTTCAATTCTCACGTTTTTCAGGCCATCTTACAAAGTCGTAAAAAAATTGTTTAAATTCCACACTGGTTCAATTCTCACTTATTTGCAATGCGTAATGCGAAATTGATATACGACGTTTAAATTCCACACTGGTTCAATTCTCACTCATTAAGAACGGGATATATGTAACAATCATTTTTAAGTTTAAATTC
>JANXBN010000139.1 GCA_025060635.1 Candidatus Kryptonium sp.
TCCATGTCCCTTGGACACCCCGATTATACCCGCCCCACTCCCTGATGCTTATCCCATCAACATTCCAACCCCTCACAGGTAGGCTACAAACTATGTGTCTCCCGCGCTGGTGCATAACTTGACCCTGCCGAGGTTTCAATCCCTCACAGGTAGGCTACAAACACGCGGTCGTGACAATCGCGCTGGGAGGCTACGACGAGTTTCAATCCCTCACAGGTAGGCTACAAACTTTACCGCAAGTTTGATATTACAAGAGTCTAAATTTAGGGTTTCAATCCCTCACAGGTAGGCTACAAACACGAGCGACTCGTTGCCCGCAAGGCGCATCACCTTGGTTTCAATCCCTCACAGGTAGGCTACAAACTGGCGCTCCAGCGCGGCGCGCTGTCGGCGTTCAGCGTTTCAATCCCTCACAGGTAGGCTACAAACCAACCCCCACTTGGGGGGTCAGCCACCCAGTTGAACTCAAAATCGCCCGATTGTCAAGGTGCACGCGCTTTGCCCGTTGGCGCCCATACTATACCCTATCGATGCCAGCGAAGTC
>JANXBN010000140.1 GCA_025060635.1 Candidatus Kryptonium sp.
GTTTAAATTCCACACTGGTTCAATTCTCACTTTTGTATATTTTCTTATTGTGCCGATGATTTCGTCGTTTAAATTCCACACTGGTTCAATTCTCACTTGAAATTGCTCATCTCCTAAAAACACGCATAAGATGTTTAAATTCCACACTGGTTCAATTCTCACAAGGCTTGGCATTGATTCAATCAGCTCGGGTTTAACGTTTAAATTCCACACTGGTTCAATTCTCACTCGAATACACCAACAGCCACAGCTTCGCTCACAATGTTTAAATTCCACACTGGTTCAATTCTCACCTTTTGTTTATTAGTTTGTAAAACAAAAAGCACCAAGTTTAAATTCCACACTGGTTCAATTCTCACATAATGATAGAACATCTAGCACACACAAAAAGTTCAGTTTAAATTCCACACTGGTTCAATTCTCACCCGATGCCAACACCGCGATACGGGGCAGTTGTTGCTGGTTTAAATTCCACACTGGTTCAATTCTCACTTTTGTATATTTTCTTATTGTGCCGATGATTTCGTCGTTTAAATTCC
>JANXBN010000141.1 GCA_025060635.1 Candidatus Kryptonium sp.
ATCCAACAGAAAATCCGAAAGCGAAGTTTCAATCCCTCACAGGTGCGATTCAAACGGACGTAGAATTGGATATTTGGATTTCATTGTTCGTGTTTCAATCCCTCACAGGTGCGATTCAAACAATTCTTGCTTGCAAGTTATAGTAATTGGGGTGTTGTGTTTCAATCCCTCACAGGTGCGATTCAAACTGTAAGTATATCAATGCTTACTTTTGAATCTTTTGAGTTTCAATCCCTCACAGGTGCGATTCAAACTGGTTGTGTTGATGCAAATTGTATAGTAGATTCCAATGGGTTTCAATCCCTCACAGGTGCGATTCAAACAGGGTAAGGAAACTGAAGAGGATGAGAAAGTTGAGATGTTTCAATCCCTCACAGGTGCGATTCAAACCTTAATACTGGTATTTACACTCACACCCTTTTTCTTAGTTTCAATCCCTCACAGGTGCGATTCAAACCTTTAATGATGTTGTAGAAATGTTCTCGCTTAGGCAGTTTCAATCCCTCACAGGTGCGATTCAAACGTGTTATTT
>JANXBN010000142.1 GCA_025060635.1 Candidatus Kryptonium sp.
TGTTTGAATCGCACCTGTGAGGGATTGAAACGTGCGCAATAGCAATAAACACAGCTTCCCATCCAAGTTTGAATCGCACCTGTGAGGGATTGAAACTATACTCCTCACCTAACCCAAAAACATTTGAAAATATGTTTGAATCGCACCTGTGAGGTATTGAAACGGGTTAAGGGGTGGGGTAAGGGTTGGGGTTTGGGTTGTTTGAATCGCACCTGTGAGGGATTGAAACTAAAAAAATACTGAACATTTTTTTTAAAAAAAATAAAGTTTGAATCGCACCTGTGAGGGATTGAAACTTCCGCATCTACTATGTTTAGATACATAGTGATAACGTTTGAATCGCACCTGTGAGGGATTGAAACTTTATTTCATAAAACATTCCATAGGTTTTTTTAGGAGTTTGAATCGCACCTGTGAGGGATTGAAACTCAGCATAGGCTAAAAAACCTTTATTATTTTTAAAAGTTTGAATCGCACCTGTGAGGGATTGAAACGTTGAAGATTTAAAGAAAGTAGTTAAAAACATAAATT
>JANXBN010000143.1 GCA_025060635.1 Candidatus Kryptonium sp.
TCGCGCCCGCCTCGAGGCATCGGGCAATGTCTCGCTCGATACCATCCGGCAGATCGCCGAGACCGGCGTGGACGATATTTCCGTCGGCGCTCTGACCCACTCAGCGCGCGTTTTTGATGTCAGTTTTGATTATCTTGCTTCTGAAGAAGCCACAGGGAGATTGCTATGAATACGCAGGAAATGTTCGCTTTGCTCCAGCGCAAACTCGGTAAACTAGCGCCAGAATTCGAACTGTATTACAAAGCGGAACTGGCGGTCGAAATCCTGGAACTCAAACAGCAACGCAATGCCGTGATCCTAGGGCACAACTACATGGAGCCAGCGCTGTTCCATTCCATCCCCGATTTTACCGGCGATTCACTTGACCTGAGTCGCAAAGCCGCTACAACCGACAAAGATGTGATTGTGTTCTGCGGCGTGCGCTTTATGGCAGAAACCGCCAAAATCCTCAACCCGACGAAGACGGTGCTGCTGCCGTCGGAGAAAGCCGGGTGTTCGCTAGCGGCAAGCATCTCAAAGATGAAATTTTA
>JANXBN010000144.1 GCA_025060635.1 Candidatus Kryptonium sp.
GATGGAAAATATATTGCCTCTGGAAGTAGAGATAAGACAGTTAAACTTTGGGAAGTAAGCAGTGGAAAAAATATAAGAACATTTATAGGGCATAGTGATTATATTTACTCCGTAGCCTTTTCACCAGATGGAAAATATATTGCCTCTGGAAGCCATGATACGACAATAAAGCTTTGGGAAGTAAGCAGTGGAAAAAATATAAGAACATTTATAGGACATAGTGGCAATGTTTCCTCCATAGCCTTTTCACCAGATGGAAAATATATTGCCTCTGGTAGTGGTGATAAGACAATTAAGCTTTGGGAAGTAAGTAGTGGAAAAAATATAAGAACATTTATAGGGCATAGTGATTATATTTCCTCCATAGCTTTTTCACCAGATGGAAAATATATTGCCTCTGGATGCCAGGATAGTACGATTAAAATCTGGGAAATAAGTAGTGGAAAACAAATGAGAATATTTATAGGGCATAGTTATCATGTTTCCTCCGTAGCCTTTTCTCCTGATGGCAGGTTCATTGCCTC
>JANXBN010000145.1 GCA_025060635.1 Candidatus Kryptonium sp.
TTATAAAATTGAGATATGTTTCAATCCCTCACAGGTGCGATTCAAACATTGAAGTTTTTGACGGAAGACTATGTCTAATGTTAAGTTTCAATCCCTCACAGGTGCGATTCAAACGTTAAAAGGAAGCAATTTAAAAGATAGTTATTTTTATGTTTCAATCCCTCACAGGTGCGATTCAAACTGGGACACTTTTTTGTTTTAAAAAACGGAATATACATGTTTCAATCCCTCACAGGTGCGATTCAAACAGGTTATATAGTTGTTATTGTTTGCAATGAACAAAAAGTTTCAATCCCTCACAGGTGCGATTCAAACCAGAGATGTTGTTGGGACGAGAGAAAACATTTAGCTTGTTTCAATCCCTCACAGGTGCGATTCAAACAATTGTAAGCATTAAACCCTTGTTTTGGGATAAAATGTTTCAATCCCTCACAGGTGCGATTCAAACGTTTTACCGCACCTGCCTTATTTTTTTTGTCCCATTTGTTTCAATCCCTCACAGGTGCGATTCAAACTAGTTCG
>JANXBN010000146.1 GCA_025060635.1 Candidatus Kryptonium sp.
CAAGGAAATTTGAGGGTATATGAAGGTTTCAATCCCTCACAGGTGCGATTCAAACTTTCAGACTAAAAGATTGTATTGTAATTGCACATTTGTTTCAATCCCTCACAGGTGCGATTCAAACCCGTATACTATTTATAGTATTGAAAATCATATCCGTGTTTCAATCCCTCACAGGTGCGATTCAAACAGTATATGTTCCTGGAATGGCAAGGTGCCGTTCCAGGGTTTCAATCCCTCACAGGTGCGATTCAAACAATGTAAAAAAGAGGGAATTTGAACCTCAAATAGGAGTTTCAATCCCTCACAGGTGCGATTCAAACCTTATTTATTGGAACATCCCTTTCCAAGGGAAGGGATGTTTCAATCCCTCACAGGTGCGATTCAAACAAACAATGTATTTAAACATTATTAGTGATGAAAGTTTCAATCCCTCACAGGTGCGATTCAAACAGACGACAAGTTTACTATGATGAAAATTTTGCGAAAGTTTCAATCCCTCACAGGTGCGATTCAAACTT
>JANXBN010000147.1 GCA_025060635.1 Candidatus Kryptonium sp.
TCAATTGCCCAATCGCCTGCCTAATCTTTTATTTGTTTGAATCGCACCTGTGAGGGATTGAAACTCCGTTCTGAACGAGTAGTTTTTTTATCTCATAAACGTTTGAATCGCACCTGTGAGGGATTGAAACGTCTTTAAAAGCATTAAACATAATTTTTCGTCAAGGTTTGAATCGCACCTGTGAGGGATTGAAACGGGTTTTCAAACATTTTCCTCTTTGGGTTGTAAATCGTTTGAATCGCACCTGTGAGGGATTGAAACTTTAAACAAAAAGAACTACTTAGACCAACTGAAAAGTTTGAATCGCACCTGTGAGGGATTGAAACCAATTGCACAATTGCATTTTGCATTTTATATTACATTTGTTTGAATCGCACCTGTGAGGGATTGAAACAGTAACATCCGTGGGTAGACTTCCTACCCACTCTAGTTTGAATCGCACCTGTGAGGGATTGAAACTTGAAACTTCGAATGCTTTTTTCTTAGGATTATAAAGTTTGAATCGCACCTGTGAGGGATTG
>JANXBN010000148.1 GCA_025060635.1 Candidatus Kryptonium sp.
GCACAGAATCGCTTCCAACCCCCCACACGAGCCATACAAACAACGACAAAAAATCCAATAACCCCACGCCCTTCAGTTTTTCAATCCCTCACAGGTGCGATTCAAACAAACTATTTAAAACTTCCGCAGATTCAAACGCTTTGGTTTCAATCCCTCACAGGTGCGATTCAAACAACTCGGGGAGGTGCTTAATTAACTCTTCTTCTTCGGGTTTCAATCCCTCACAGGTGCGATTCAAACCAATTCAACTTAAATGAAATGTTTATTGAAAAATATGTTTCAATCCCTCACAGGTGCGATTCAAACTTGAAATATGTTTTGCTTGATAGTGAAACTGATATAATGTTTCAATCCCTCACAGGTGCGATTCAAACTTGCTTCACCATCGCATCGCCTGCCTGCTTTTATTTGTTTCAATCCCTCACAGGTGCGATTCAAACAGTTGATTGTCCAAAATGGAAGGTATGTGCTCATGTTTCAATCCCTCACAGGTGCGATTCAAACGAGAATAATTTGTT
>JANXBN010000149.1 GCA_025060635.1 Candidatus Kryptonium sp.
GGTTTTCGGGTGCGAACCCCCATTCGGCGAGGAGAAAATCATGAAGTGATTTCCGTTCGAAAGAAAGGGTTGCTTCCGCGTTCCGCAGGAGGGTTAATCCGGTTTCGTCGTCTGGGGCCTTCACCGCCACCAAGGCCACCGCCCGGGCGAACCTGCTGAGATACAAGGCGTCTTGGATGATGTATTGTTTGAAGACGCTGTTGTCGAGAGAACCCGATACAAGGCCTTCGACGAAAGGATGTTTCAGAATCGCGTGGTAGACGTCGTCGGCCGATTTCCAGAGCAGATCGATGAACCGCGTCAAAGATGTTCGCCTCGGTGGACGGCGTCCCAGAACATCGACTCGTAACGCTGGATGGTTTTCGCGATGGTCTTAAACCGGTTATGCGGGGTGGCGAGATATTTTTCGACGATGCCGAGGCCTTCTTCCTCGACCCATGCGGGTGTTTCGGAAAAGAATTCGAGGAAACCGACGTTTTTAACGGCGTAGCTTTGTTTCAACGCTTTCGCC
>JANXBN010000150.1 GCA_025060635.1 Candidatus Kryptonium sp.
ATTCATATTTCACTATCTGTTTGAATCGCACCTGTGAGGGATTGAAACTTTTTTTGGGTTGTAAACTACCAATATTTTTTCCGCGTTTGAATCGCACCTGTGAGGGATTGAAACTCATTAACGATGTTGAGGTACATAATTTTCCTCCTTTTGTTTGAATCGCACCTGTGAGGGATTGAAACGACCACTTTTCAAGAGCATTAAGCATAACTTTCCATGTTTGAATCGCACCTGTGAGGGATTGAAACAAATGTGCAATTACAATACAATCTTTCAATCTGAAAAGTTTGAATCGCACCTGTGAGGGATTGAAACCTTATTTTGAGAACCACATCTCCTGGAGGGGTTCCCATGTTTGAATCGCACCTGTGAGGGATTGAAACTAGTTTTTAATGTAAATTGGAAAACAATTGAGGTAGAGTTTGAATCGCACCTGTGAGGGATTGAAACAAGGCAATTAACACCATAATGTTCTATAAGACATTTGGTTTGAATCGCACCTGTGAGGG
>JANXBN010000151.1 GCA_025060635.1 Candidatus Kryptonium sp.
TTCGATGTTCCAGCCAACCTGACGGCAGACCGTGAGGTCACGCGCGATGTGTTGAACGCAGCAGTCAGCCGAGTGACCGAGCTAATCGAGTCCGATGAGCGTTTACAGACCCTGTTGCGTCGGTATGGCATCGAGTATGGCTGGGAAGAGGGGAGTTGGGAGACGATGCCATGATTGCGGGTTGGCGTTGATTTCCGGCGTCAACGCAATCGTTTCGGCTTCACACGATACGATCCAGGTTCGTCAGCGCCTCTGCGCGTCGCGGATCGGGGAGAGGCTGTACTGCAGGTTTCGGCGACTTCGCTGATTTCGGCGACGCTGCTTCGCTCGGCTATGGCATTCCGGCGCGCCTCGGCATCATATGCGCAACGATTTCGGCGACATCACTGCGCTGCGCTCGCCACGCTCTTTGGCACTCTCGGGCAGGCCTCAGAAACCCTCGTCGAGTCTTTGTTCGCTCCAGCAACTGGTGAGAGCCCGAAGCAGCTGGGCGCAAACGTAGAGTGTA
>JANXBN010000152.1 GCA_025060635.1 Candidatus Kryptonium sp.
CGTAATCCCAAGACTTCGCTGGGCGTGCAAGTCATCCCCGAATTTGTGGTGGTACAACACAAGCGAGATGTGCAAGTCCTCTATGCTCTCAAACGCTTCTTCCGGTGTGGAGTGGTGCGGAAAAATCATGCAGATCGCTACGCGTTTCGCATTCGGAAACTCCAGTGTTTGCAGACGGTATGTGAGTTTTTCACCCGCCACCCCCTCAAAACCCGGAAACACGTTGAGTTTATCAAATTCCGCCGTGTTGTCCACTACATGCAACAAGGGAGGCATTGCACCATCGATGGGGTGCTCGATATCATCGCGCTTGCAAAACAAATGAATACGCAGCAGCGCGAGCGACTTGACCAACTTCAGCAGGAGCTCCTTCGGCAGTATGCACCAGAAAGGACCGATGGTTGAACTCAAGATATGGTCCACCCTTTGCTGAAAGGCAAAGACAACGGTGAGCGAAATTCCTTGTCGGGTAAGTTCCGACCTGCACGAATGGTGTAACGACTTGG
>JANXBN010000153.1 GCA_025060635.1 Candidatus Kryptonium sp.
GCACACTCGTATGAGCGTGAGCGCTTGATGCAACGTTGCTGAGTCGCAACGCCACGGGCACGCCAGATGCGCTTCGCACCCGGTTCCGAGACGTTGCTGAACCTGTACGTCGCGGCTAAAGAACTGAGTCTACAGCGTCTTCGTAAGCGCACGAACTCCGCAGTGCGCCCTATTCGTGTGCGCTTCGTTCATGATACTAAAGAAAGTCTTAACGAAAAATGATCAAATCAGGATCAAATCCATTACAAATGGCAAATATCGCATCCCCGTTCGTCATCTTCTGCGTCCAGAACCGCTCCGATCAATTCGATCAGCGGACGACCCGGACGCCTCCGCCGCTCTTCTTCGAGACGAAGCGCGTGCTCTCGTTTGATCTGTTCGATCCGCTCAGGACGCTCCAGTTCCGCCAGGCTCTCGCGCTGCCGCCAGTAAAAGTTCTCGCCGCCGCGCTCGCTTTCGTATTTCTTCGCTTTCTCAAACAGATCTGGATGACGTTCTTTCAG
>JANXBN010000154.1 GCA_025060635.1 Candidatus Kryptonium sp.
CGTCAAACGCAGGGCGCATGCGCGAATGCCGTAGACGTTGTTATACAGAATGTGATACCACTCGCCAGCCATCTTGTTGACGCCGTTGACATCGACCGGATGGAGCAGATGGCGCTCATCGACCGGCAGATAATCCGGCTTGCCGTAGATCTGGCGCGTCGATGCGTACACCAGTTTCAGGCGAGGGTTATTTTTGCGGCAGGCTTCGAGGATCGATAGTTGCGCACGGCAATTGATCTCTAAGTCGGTGTACGGGTCAGTCATCGAGTCGAGGTGCGACGTCTGACCGGCAAGATTGAAGAGGTAATCCTGTCCCTGCACCAAGTAGTTCATCGAGTACTCATCGCGTACATCAGCAATGTTGACGCGCACACGATGCTCAATGCCAGCAATATTGCGCTGATTGCCGCCATAGATCGGGATGAGCGAGTCAACCAGCGTTACCTGGGCGTCGAGTTCAACTAGACGATGCGCCAGGGTCGAACCGATAAATCCCATCCC
>JANXBN010000155.1 GCA_025060635.1 Candidatus Kryptonium sp.
CTATAAAGGCATGAAGCCCCCCAGAGCTCTCTATGACTTCAACGCCCGGTCTTAGATAGAGATGGTAGGTGTTGCCTAAAATTATCTGTGTGCCTATTTCCAAAAGGTCTTTGTGAAGCATTGCCTTCACAGTTCCCTGCGTGCCCACTGGCATAAAAACAGGCGTGCGCACAATACCATGAGATGTGCTCAGCTCACCTAACCTTGCCCTTCCATCTTCTTTTAACACCCTAAACATGGCATTAAAGGATAAGTATAAATTCTTCACAGGCTGGTTGAGAAATTGAAGAATTATACAGCGTCCGAAAAAATGCCCCCTAATACCCGATGCTCCACTACTCTGTAGTCTGAGCCTGACTTTATAAGAACTCATACATTATGTGTCAAAGACGATGAATTTATTAAACAGTTGGATGTTAAACATACTGGTAGTAATCCGTAGTAAGCTTTCACCCAAAGTGTAGTTAAATATATAATACTGACATGCACTATGAATTACT